>DATDES010000244.1:0-4934 GCA_036522975.1 Burkholderiaceae bacterium
CCATTGTGCCTTGCGGACGGCCAGTTTGCTGCGGCGCAGCATGCCTGATTCAGGCTGAGTTCTCGCTGCCGGGCCTCGTCGTCTGCCCCCACAACCCCAACCGTAGAATGGCCTCGGACTGGGGCGTGACGCTGCAACGCGATCAGCCGCCAGCTTGTGCAACCCGCTCCTGAAGATGCCATGACCGCCCCTGAAGAACCGCATGTGATGAAGACCTATGGTCGCCTGCCGATCGCGCTATCGCACGGCCGCGGTTGCCGCGTCTGGGACACCGACGGCCGCGAGTACCTCGACGCGCTGGGTGGCATCGCGGTGAACACCCTGGGGCATGCCCATCCCCGCCTGGTGCCGGCGCTGCAGGAACAGATCGGCCGGCTGATCCACACCAGCAACTACTACCACGTGCCCTTGCAGGAGCAGTTGGCCGCCAAGCTGTGCGAGTTGTCGGGCCTGACCAACGCCTTCTTCTGCAGCACCGGCTTGGAAGCCAACGAGGCGGCGATCAAGATCGCCCGCAAGTTCGGCCACGACAAAGGCGTCGACCGCCCCGAGATCGTCGTCTACGAAGCCGCCTTCCACGGCCGCTCGATTGCCACCCTGTCGGCGACTGGCAATGCGAAGGTACAAGCGGGCTTCGGGCCGCTGGTGGAGGGCTTTGTCCGGGTGCCGCTGAACGATCTGGCGGCGCTCGAGGAGGTTCGCCGGACCCGGCCCAACGTCGTCGCGGTGTTCCTCGAGACGATCCAGGGCGAAGGCGGCATCAACGCGTCGCGCTGGGAGTACCTGCAAGGCTTGCGCCGCGTCTGCAACGACCAGGGCTGGCTGCTGATGCTCGACGAGGTCCAGTGCGGCATTGGTCGCACCGGCAAGTGGTTCGCGCACCAATGGGCCGGCATCCAGCCCGATGTGATGCCGCTGGCCAAAGGCCTGGGCTCGGGCGTGCCGATCGGCGCTGTGGTCTGCGGCCCGAAGGCTGCCGGCGTGTTCGGTCCTGGCAACCATGGCAGCACCTTCGGCGGCAACCCGCTCGCGATGCGCGCTGGCATCGAAACTCTCACGATCATGGAAGACGAGGGTCTGCTGGCCAACGCGTCCGAGATCGGTGCGCTGCTCAAGGCGGGCTTCGAGCGCGAGTTCGCCGGGATTGATGGCGTGAAGGAAATCCGGGGCGCCGGCCTGATGATCGGGATCGAGCTCGACCGACCCTGCGGTGAACTGCTCGGCCGCGCCTGCGAGGCCGGCCTCTTGATCAGCGTAACCGCTGAGCGCGTGATCCGTCTGCTGCCGCCCTTGATCGTCACGGCCGAAGAGGGAGCGCAAATCGTCGCCCTGCTTGCCCCGCTGGTGCGGCAGTTCCTGGCTTCACCGAAGCCATGAAGCCGGGCGACGCCCTGATGAAGCACTACCTGCAGTTCAAGGACCTGCGCGCCGAGGAGTACGCCTACCTGTTCGAGCGCACACGCATCATCAAGTCGCGCTTCAAGAACTACGAGAAATACCAGCCCCTGGTCGACCGCACGCTGGCCATGATCTTCGAAAAGGCCAGCACGCGCACCCGCGTCAGCTTCGAGGCCGGGATGTACCAGATGGGCGGATCGGTCGTGCACCTGACCACCGGCGACAGCCAGCTCGGTCGTGCCGAGCCGGTGGAAGACAGCGCGCGGGTGATCAGCCGGATGGTCGACATCGTGATGATCCGCACTTACGAGCAGGCCAAGCTCGATGGCTTTGCGGCGCACTCGCGCGTGCCGGTGATCAACGGCCTGACCAACGAGTACCACCCGTGCCAGATCCTGGCCGATGTTTTCACCTTCATCGAACAACGCGGGGCGATCAAGGGCAAGGTCGTAGCCTGGGTCGGCGACGGCAACAACATGGCCAACACCTGGCTCCAGGCGGCCGACATCCTCGGCTTCACGCTCCACGTCAGCACGCCCAGCGGTTATGAGCTCGATCCGACCGTCGCTGGCGTCGCCAACACGCAATGCGTGAAGGTCTTCGATCACCCGATGGATGCCTGCCGCGGCGCACACCTGGTCACCACGGACGTCTGGACCAGCATGGGCTACGAGGCCGAGAACGAGGAGCGCCGCAAGGCCTTCATCGACTGGTGCGTCGACACCGACATGATGGCGGTGGCGCAGCCCGATGCCCTGTTCATGCATTGCCTGCCCGCGCACCGCGGCGAGGAAGTGGCGGCCGAGGTCATCGACGGTCCGCAGTCGGTGGTCTGGGACGAGGCCGAAAACCGGATGCACGTGCAGAAGGCCCTCATGGAATACCTCCTGCTCGGCCGAATCGGCTGAAACGCTAGGCGCTCTTGAGCTTGAAGCGCTGCAGCTTGCCGGTCTCGGTGCGCGGCAGCGAGTCACGGAACTCGATCGCGCGCGGGTACTTGTAGGGCGCGACGGTCTGCTTGACGAAGTCCTGCAGGGCCCTGACCATTACCGCGTCGCCGCTGTGCCCCGGTTTGAGGACCACGAACGCCTTGACGATCTGGCCACGCTGCTCGTCGGCAATGCCGATCACGCCGCATTCGGCCACCGCTTCGTGCAGCAGCATGGCACTCTCGACCTCCGGCCCGGCGATGTTGTAGCCGCCGCTGATGATCATGTCGTCGGTGCGCGCCTGGTAGACGAACTGGCCGTCGACCGGATCGATCAGGTAGGCATCGCCGGTAAGGTTCCAGCCATCCTGGACATAGGTCTTCTGGCGCTCGTCGGCGAGGTACTTGCAGCCGGTCGGTCCGCGCACTGCGAGCCGCCCGACCTGGCCTGCCGGCAACGGCCGACCGTCGTCGCCCAGCACGCACGCTTGGTAGCCGGGCACGACGTAGCCGGTGGCGCCGCCGCGCGCGTGTTCATCGGTCGCCGAGATGAAGATGTGCAGCAACTCGGTTGACCCGATGCCGTCGATGATCTCGATGCCGGTCGTGTCCTTCCACAGCTTGCGCGTGGCGGCGGGCAGTGCCTCCCCGGCCGAGACGCACTTGCGCAGGCTCGAAATGTCGTAGCCGCCAAGCTGACCTGCCATCCCTCTGTACGCAGTCGGCGAGGTGTAGCAGATCGTTGCGCGGTATTGCGCGATCGCCGCAGGCAGCGCTTCGGGTGTCACCTTCTCGACCAACACGCTGGCCGCGCCGATGCTCATTGGAAACAACAGCAGGCCGCCGAGCCCGAAGGTGAAGGCCAGTGGTGGGCTGCCGATGACGCGGTCGTCGGGCAAGGCGCGCAGAACATGCACGGGCCAGCAGGCGCAGGCCGCCATCACATCGCGATGGAAATGCACGGCCGCCTTGGGCTGACCCGTAGTGCCCGACGTGAACGCGATGAGGCAACAGTCGTCAGCGGCGGTGTCAGCATTGGCAAATCGGGGCGACTGCCTGGCCATCGCCCGCTCAAGGCCGCCGCCGGCTTCACCGTTGAACTGCAGCACCTGCGCCAGGGTCGGACAGTTGGGCCGCGCCAGCGTGACCTCCTCGGCGAGGCGCGCATCGACCAGCGCATGGGTGATCTCGGCCTTGGCCACGATGCCGGTGAGCTCACGGGCGCGCAGCAGCGGCATCGTGCCGACCGCGATGCCGCCGGCCTTGACCACCCCGAACCAGCAGGCCGCGAGCATTGGGCTGTTGGCGCCTCGCAGCAACACGCGGTTGCCCGGGACCAGGCCGAGCTCGTCGATGAGCACATGGGCAATGCGGTTGGCCTGCGACTGCAGGTGGGCGTAGGTCCAGCTGATCGGTGCGCCGTCGGGCGCCGAACCCAGCACCGCCAGGCGTGCCCCTTGCCCCTCGTCGACCCGGCGGTCAATCAGTTCTCCGGCGCAGTTGATCTGCGGGCCGAATTGCAGTTCGGGCCGCTCGAACAGCATTCGCGGCCACTGTTCCGGCGGTGGCACGCGGTCGCGTACGAAGCGGTCGATGTGAGCGCTGGGCATGGTCGAGGCCGACTCTACAACGCGGCCCTGCGCGCGGCGTCGGTGACAACCCCGGTGGCGGCGAAGGGCTCTATCATCGCTCGCGATGTCCCCGTGCGATCCATCCTACCGAGAAGTGCGCAAAAGCGCGCATCGCGCGCAAGAGGCGCCTGTCACCACCATGACCACATCGCTGCGATCGATGCTGCTGTTGTTGTGCACCGGCACTGCATTGGGCCAGGCGCCGGCAGCGGTCGAACAACTGGGCTGGCTCGCCGGGTGTTGGTCCGCGGTCGGCGGCGAGCCGGGGTCGACCGAGCAATGGATGGCGCCGGCTGGCGGCACGATGTTCGGCGTCGGCCGCACCGTGCGCGACGGCGTGACGCGGCAACACGAGTTCATGCAGTTGCGCGACACGCCGGAAGGCGTCGTCTTTGTCGCGCTGCCCAGCGGGCAGGCCGAAGCGCGCTTTCCGGCCGAGCGGATCGGCCCGCGCGCTGCGGTCTTCCACAACCCGGCGCACGACTTTCCGCAGCGCGTGATCTACGAATCGCCCGACAACGACACGCTCGACGCTCGCATCGAGGGCCTGCGCAACGGACAGTTGCGAACTATCCGGTTCCCGATGAAGCGCGTGCCCTGTCCGGTCGGCGGCGCGCGCTGAGCCGGGCGATGGCACGTCTGTGGGACATCTCGCCGCCGGTTCACGCCGGATCGCCGGTCTTCCCGGGCGACGCTCACTATGCGCAACGCTGGGTCGCGACACTCGGACCGGGTTGCCCGGTCAACGTCAGCACGATCACACTGTCGCCGCACACCGGCGCGCATGCCGATGCGCCGCTGCACTACGACCCTGACGGCGCGGCGGTTGGCGCGCTCGACCTCGACGACTATCTCGGACCCTGCCGGGTGGTGCACGCGATCGGCTGCGGTGCGCTGATCGAGTGGTGCCACTTGGCAGCGCACGTCGACGCTTCGCTGCCGCCGCGCGTGCTGGTGCGCACCTACGAACGCATGCC
>DATDES010000245.1:0-17632 GCA_036522975.1 Burkholderiaceae bacterium
ACGCCATGCTGTTTGGAAGTCCTCTCTGAACTCGTCATGTGTCTGCGCGCTCAGCAACATCGGGGCCGCGACCCCGATGCTCAGAAGGATGGTTCGGAAAGGTCGTCGCACTGAGCAGCCTTTCTCCTGTTGCCGGCGAGGCCAACTTGATGGGCCGCCAGATAGCACTGGCGCGTGCGGCGCATGATGAACGCAAAGCGTCTAGCGCGCTGGCGTGCAGGTCGTTCGGGACAAGCTCTTTGAGGGCCATACAAACAAGTAAGTTGTCGCGACTGGCCACTACAGCGTAGAAGTCACCGCGACTTCGAGACTCCGGTCAGGACGAGGCGGCAGCGGTCGCTCTCCAAGTCTGGGCCCGTTGAGCCATTGGAGAGAGCCGACGTTCGTGGGTCGCGGCCAACGGCCACAAGACCGCTCGGGCATGATCAACGGGGCGCTGGTCTGCTTGCTCTGCTCCGAGCGGTTGAAGGCTGGGTCCTGCGCAACCGTTTCGGGCGGAATTGCACCATTGTGGTGCGCCTCAGCCTCGACTCGGGCGTCAGCACTCTCCCATTGAGAGTGCTAATATCTTGGAACGGGGCTTCCCCAAACCCCTCCAAGTGACCATGAACATTGCTGCTGCCACTGTCCCGTCGTCCGAACTGACCCTGCGCAACCCCTGGGCGCTGGTACCGCCGATCGGCAACCTCGATGCCTATATCTCGGCGGTGCACCGCATCCCGCTGCTCACGCCACAGGAGGAAGCCGACTTCGCGCGCCGCCTGCGCGACGGCGGTGACCTCGAAGCCGCTGGACGTCTGGTGCTGTCGCACCTGCGCCTGGTGGTGTCGGTATCGCGCCAGTACCTGGGCTATGGGCTCTCGCAGGGCGACCTGATTCAGGAAGGCAATGTTGGTCTGATGAAGGCCGTCAAGCGCTTCGACCCCGAGCAGGGTGTGCGCCTGGTGAGCTATGCCCTGCATTGGATCCGCGCCGAGATCCACGAGTACATCCTGAAAAACTGGCGCATGGTCAAGGTGGCCACCACCAAGGCCCAGCGCAAGCTGTTCTTCAACCTGCGTTCGATGAAGCAGGGCATGAAGGCGGCAGCGGCCGATGGCGACACGCACCGCGGCACGCTGAGCCCCGACGAGGTCGAGGCCGTCGCGCGCAAGCTCAACGTCAAGCGCGAGGAAGTGCTGGAGATGGAGACCCGGATGTCGGGCGGCGACGTGCCGCTCGAGCCGCAGACCAACGACGACGGCGAAGAGAGCTACGCGCCGATCGCCTACCTGGCTGACGAGGCCAGCGAGCCGACGCGGGTGCTCGAAGCGCGCCATCGCGATGCCTTGTCCGGCGACGGCATCGGCCGCGCGCTCGAGGTGCTCGACGCGCGCAGCCGGCGCATCGTCGAGGAGCGCTGGCTGAAGGTCAACGACGACAGTTCGGGCGGCATGACCCTGCACGAGTTGGCGGCCGAATACGGCGTCAGCGCCGAGCGCATCCGCCAGATCGAGGCGGCGGCGATGAAGAAGATGCGCGGCGTGCTGCAGGCAGCGAACTGATCACGCCTCGCACCACAAGAGACGGCGGCCACAGGCCGCCGTTTTCAATTGCCGGCTAGGCGCCGCCGATCAGCAATTTGAGGTCGCTGGCCATCGCCTCGGCCCCACCGCCATGGCGAATGAACAGGCGCACCCGGCCCTGCGGATCGAAGACGAAGGAGCCGGCCGTGTGGTCGATGGTGTAGCTGCCCTCGCCCTTGCCGGGCACCTTGGCGAAGAAGACCTTGAACTCCTTGGCCGCCGCCTGGGTCTGCTCGAGCGAGCCGCGCAGGCCGACGAAGTCGCGGCCGAAGCCGGCCACGTAGGCGCCGACCACTGCGGGCGTGTCGCGCTCCGGATCGACCGTGACGAACACCGCCTGCACCTTGTCGCCGTCGGGTCCGAGTTGCCGCTTGACCTCGGCAATTTCGGCCAGCGTGGTCGGGCAGACGTCAGGGCATTGCGTAAAGCCGAAGAACACGACCGCCACCTTGCCTTTGAACTCGGCCAGCGTGCGCGGCTTGCCGCCGGAATCCGGCAGCGCGAGCTGACGGGCGTATTCGGCCCCGGTGATATCGATGCCCTTGAAGGCCGGTTTCTGCGGGCTGCACGCCGCCAGCAGAGCAATGGCACAGGCCGCGATGCCTCGATTCAGCAAAGTCATCCGGCGAACATCCATGGCGAGAGGTAGTGATCGAGCAGCAGCGCCGCGAACAGCAGCGCCAGGTACCAGATCGAAAAGCGGAAGGTCTTGCGCGCCAGCGCTTCGCTGTAGTGGCGCCTGAGTTGCCAGGCCAGGGCAATGAACCACGCACCGAGAACCAGGGCCCCGGCCAGGTAGATCGGCCCGCTCATGCCATGCACATAGGGCAGCAGCGTGGCCGCGAACAGCACGAAGGTGTAGAGCAGGATCTGCAGCCGCGTGTATGCGTTGCCGTGGGTAACCGGCAGCATCGGCAGCCCGGCGCGCGCATAGTCCTCGCTGCGGTACAGGGCCAGGGCCCAGAAATGCGGCGGCGTCCACAGAAAGATGATCAGCACCAAGAGCCAGGCTTCGGCGCCGATCTCGCCGCGCATCGCCACCCAGCCCAGCAGTGGTGGCATCGCGCCCGAGGCGCCGCCGATCACGATGTTCTGCGGCGTTGCCGGCTTGAGCAGGACGGTGTACACGACCGCGTAGCCGACGAAGGTGGCGAAGGTCAGCCACATCGTCAGCGGATTGACCAGCCCGTAGAGCAGCGCGCTGCCGGCCGCGCACAGCAGCACCGAAAAGGCCAGCGTATGCGTATTCGTCAGCTCGCCCTTGGCGGTCGGGCGCCAGGCAGTGCGGGCCATCTTGGCGTCGATGCGCTGCTCGACGAGGCAGTTGAATGCCGCCGCCGCCGCCGCCACGAGCCAGATCCCGGCCGCCGCCGGCACGAGCACGCGCCACTCGGGCCAGCCGGGTTCGGCCAGCAGCATGCCGATCACGGCGCAGAACACGATGAGTTGCACCACGCGCGGTTTGGTCAGCGCCCGGAACTGGCGCAGGCGCGACGCGGTGGAGGCTGCGTGGGCGCCGCCGGCTGAGGCGGTGGGAGTGGGCGGGGACGACATGGCTGGCGAGGCGGCGATTCTCTTACACCACGACCGGCCGCCCGGCCTGCGCTGCAGACCGCCGCGACCCGCTGCTGAGCCCGTGCGCGCGCGCGAGCAACGACGCCAGCACGATCGCAAGCATCGCCGCGCCGCCGGTGTGCGCGATCGCGGCGACGATCGGCCAGCCGAGCACGACGTTGGACAAGCCGCTGGCCAATTGCCACAGCCCGAGCAGGGCCAGGCCGAGCGCAAATCGGCGCAGCGATGGATCGGCCATCGCATGCACGCGCCAAGCCAGCAAAGCCATCGCCGCCAGCACGATGAAGGCCATCACACGATGGCTGACGTGGATCGCGGTCAGGGCCGCGAACGGCAGATACACGCCCGCGGCGGTCTCGCCCAGTTCGCGGCGCAGCGTGAACGCGTGGCCAAAGTCCATCGGCGGCCACCATTGGCCCTGACAGGTCGGAAAGTCGCGACAGGCGAGGACCGCGTAGTTGGTGCTGACCCAGCCGCCGAGCGCAACCTGGGCCAGCAACAAGCCCGCGACGACCCACACGCCCGCCAGCGGCCCCCGGGGCAGGCTGAGCGGGCGCGGGGCAAACACCTGGTCCTGGACTGCAAGAACGGCCAGCAGGCCGAGCCCGCCAAGCAGGTGCAGGGTCACGATGGCCGGGTACAGCTTCATGGTCACCGTGAGGGCGCCGAAAGCACCCTGCGCGATGACCCAGGCCAAGGTGAGCGTGGCCCACCATGGTGAAGGCCCCGGCACCCGTTGCAGGCGCAGGCGCCAGCTCATCGCGGCCATTACGCAGATCAGCACGCCGACGGCCGCAGCCAGGTAGCGATGCAGCATCTCGACCCAGGCCTTACTGTGGGTCACCGGGCCGCCCGGCTGCAGGCCCTGCGCGACGTCGATCTGTGCGCGGGCGCCGAGCGGACTTGCGTTCCCATAACAGCCGGGCCAATCGGGGCAGCCGAGGCCCGAGTCGCTCAGCCTGGTGAAGGCGCCGAAGAGCACCAAGTCGAAAGTCAGGAAAAGCGTCAGCAGCGTCAGCGCGTGCAGGCGCCGCTCTGGCGCCGCGCCGCGGTGCCGCAGCCACAGCCAGGCCAGCGGGCCGAGCGCGAGGACGCTGCCGAGCAGCGCCAGGCGCAGCATGGGTGCCCAGTCGATGGCTCCACTCATGTTGAGTTGGCAACGCGCCAAGGGGCCGCCGCGGATCCGGCTTCGCCGGTCCGCCAGCGGCGCCCCCTTGAGGGGGAGCGCCGAGGGCGCTTTGGGGGTGGGCTCATCTCCCGGGACGGTCCCAGAAGGACGAGGCGCGCAACAGCTTGTCGATGTCGCGCTTGAACCTGGCCGGTTGGGCCTGCGGCGGCGCGCGCATCATCCACTGGCCCATCGGGTCCACGACATAGACGTGCGACTCGAGCGACTCGCCCGCTGCCGGTGCCAGCCATTGCTGCAAGGCCGGGGCCGGCACGCGCAGGACCTGGGTGGCGGGTGCGGCAGAGAGCGCTGCACGCAGCGCCGGCGCTATTGGCGCGTCGTCGGTGACCAGCCAGAGCTTGTCGACCCGATCTCGCTCGCGCCCGGTCATCTCGCGCAACTGGCGCTGCATGAAGAGGCGCTGCTCGCAACCACCGTCGCATGCCGCCGGACCGACGGTCACCAGCAGCCACTGGCCGCGCAAGGACGCGGCGGCTACCGGACGGCCGTCGAGGTCGGTGAGCGGCAGGTCGGCCGGCATCGCGCGCGAGGGCTCGATGAGCGTGGCGTAGTTGCTGCGGCCCTCGGGACGCAACACGTAGAACGTGAAATAGGACGCCATCACCGGAGCCGCGCAGGCCAGCAGGACCAGCAGCATCCTGAGGCGGCCGCGGGCCGTCCGGCGCAGCGCTTCGTCGCTCGCGACGTCCGCATGCGGCATCCCGTGCACGGTCAAGTGCAGCGCTTCAGTCTCGGGCGCTGCGGCGGTGGGGTTGAATGAGTTGGAACCAGACATAGAGGGCAAGGATCAGCACCGACAAGGCGAACCACTGGGCCGCGTAGCCGCGGTGCTTGGCGATGCCGGACGACGGCACTGGCCAGTCGCGCTGCAAGCCGTCGCCGACGTCAGCGCCTCCAGGCGAATCGGACAGCAGCACCGACAGCGGCCGCAAACCGAGCCCGGTTTCGCGGGCGAAGGCGTCGAGGTCGAGATTTTGCCGGATACGCCCGGCCTCGCCGGCGGTGAATTCATACAGGCGCGCCGGTGCGGGGGCAATCCGCCCTTGGACACGCAAGTCCTGTGCGGGGGTAGGCACCGTGCTAACGCGACCGCGGTCCTGGAAGTCGCGCGGCAGCCAGCCGCGCTGGACCAGCACCGCCGTGCCGTCGCCGAGCAGGAGCGGCGTCACGACGTAGAACCCGGGCCGGCCGTTCATCTGCCGGTTCTCGAGATACACGGTGTGCGCGGCCGACCAGCGCCCGGTCAACACCACCGCGCGGTGGTGCTGCGCGGCGGCGACATCGGCCGTGCGAGCCAGCAGCGCCGCGCCGACCAGCGGCGGCAGGCGGCCGCGATCGATAATGGCGGCCTCCAAGGCGGTCTTCTGCGCGGCACGGTCGAGTTGCCACCAGCCGAGGCGCGCGGTCAGCACTGTGGCAGCCAGGGTCGTCACCGTGACCAACCACCAGCGCTGGCGTCCACTCAGCACGGCCAACCCCCGGTGCGAGAATCACGCCCCATGAAGGTCGTGATCATCATTGCGCTGATCGGCGTGCTCGCGGCCCTGGCCAGCGCCGGCGTGTTCATGTTGCGCAAGCCCCACGACGACCCAGACGGCAAGCAACGCGATACCCGCATGGCCTGGGCGCTGGCCGTGCGGGTGGCCTTGTCGATCGCGCTATTCCTGCTTATCTTGGTGTCCTGGAAGATGGGCTGGATTTCGCCGAGCGGCATCCCGACCGGTCGCTGAAGCGCCGCCGTTGCATGCAAAACAAAAGAGCGCCTCGCGGCGCTCTTTGCGTGGCACGCGGGAAGGCGCCGCATCACATCCAGTAGACGACGATGTACAGGCCGAGCCAGACCACGTCGACGAAGTGCCAGTACCAGGCCGCACCCTCGAAGCCGAAATGGTGCATCGGCGTGAAGTGACCCTTCATGATGCGTAGGGTGATGAACAGCAGCATCAGCATGCCAACCAACACGTGGAAGCCGTGGAAGCCGGTGAGCATGAAGAAGGTCGAGCCGAAGATGCCGCTGGACAGCTTCAGGTTCAGGTCGCGGTAGGCATGCGCGTATTCGTAGGCCTGGACGCCGAGGAAAGTGGCGCCCAGGATCACGGTGATCCACATCCACAGGATGGTCTTGCTGCGCTGACCCGCGATCAGGGCGTGATGGGCGATCGTCAGGGTCACGCCCGACGTCAGCAGCAGGGCCGTATTCAGGGTCGGCAGCGGCCACGGCCCGATCGTCGTGAAAGGCTCGACGGTACCGGCCGGCGACGCGGTGATGCCGGGTCCGGCGCTCGGCCACACGGCCTTGAAGTCCGGCCACAGGATCTGGTGGTCCAGGTTGCCGAGCATGGGCAGCGCATGGGCACGGGCCCAGTACAGCGCACCGAAGAAGGCGCTGAAGAACATCACCTCGGAAAAGATGAACCAGCTCATGCTCCAACGGAAGGAGACGTCGATGCGCCGGCTGTACTGGCCGCCCTCGCTCTCGCCGATCGCGTCCCGGAACCACTGGAACAGGACCGTGCCCCACATCAGGAAGCCGAACAACACCAGCCACTTGGCCCAGCCGGCGCCATTGACCCACTGGCCGGCGCCGAAGATGACCAGCAGCAGCGCGGTCGCTGCCAGCGCCGGATGCCGCGATGGCGCGGGCACGAAGTAATAGGGCGCGGCCCCCGTCTGGTGTGTCGCTGCGGACATGTTGTGTGCTCTCCTCGAACCGATACGCTGAAAAACCGCTTGTTGTCGTTGCGTGTCAGCTGGCCATGCCGCTGCCCACGACCCATTTCACCAGCATCACCAACGCCAGCACGAACAGCGCCGCAGACACGATGCCCGCGACGATGACGTGAACCGGATTGAGTTGGCTGACGTCTTTTTCATACTCGCTCGCCTTGCGCACGCCGAAGAAGGACCATGCGACTGCCTTGAACGTGCGCAGGATCGAGCCTCGTTGCGGATCGCTCACAGCGCGCTCCCCTTGGTGGTCGGCGTCGCACCAGCGACGCTCTTGCCGCTCACCTCGAAGAAGGTATACGACAGCGTGATGGTGGTCACGTCCTTCGGCAACTTCGGGTCGATGACGAAGGCCACCGGCCACTGGCGGCTCTCGCCTGGCGCCAGCGTGTACTCGTTGAAGCAGAAGCACTCGAGCTTGTTGAAGTGCGCCGTGGCTTGCTTGGGGGCATAGCTCGGGATCGCCTGCGCGGCGAGGGTGCGATCCTGTACGTTCTTGAACTCGTACATCACTGTGGCCAGTTCGCCCGGGTGGACCTGCAGCGAGCGCAGCGCAGGCTTGAAATGGAACGGGCCGCGCGCATTGGCGTCGAACTCGACGGTGATTGTGCGCGAACGGTCGATCTGCGTGTTCGCGTCCGGCACCGCCTTGCCGATGCCGGTGATCTGGCGCTCCGACAGCGAAAGCACGTTGATCCCCAGGGCCTCGCAGATCGACTTGTACAGCGGCACCAGGGCATAGCCGAAACCGAACATCAGCACCGCGACGACCGCAAGCTTGCGCAGCAGCGCGCGGTTGTCGCGCTGCAGGGCTCGGTCGGGTTGCACGCCGCTCATGCCGTTCTCAGCCGCCGATCAGGACGATTTTCAGCACGAAGCCGCCGGCAAACGCCAGCGCCAGCGTGGCCAACATCCAGCCGAGGCGGCGGTTGGCCTTGCGTTGCTGCTCGGTCACGGGCATGCGTCGTTCAGCCGATCACGCGCGTCGCGGTGATGTCGAGCTTGGGCGGCGTCTCGAAGGTGTGGAAGGGCGCCGGTGAAGGGATCTCCCACTCCAGGCCTTCGGCCCCTTCCCAGGGCTTCTGCGGGGCCTTCTCGCCCTGGCCGCGCATCATCGGCAACACGACGAAGAAGAAGAAGTACACCTGCGACAGGCCGAAGCCGAAGGCGCCCACGGACGCGATGGCATTGAAGTCGGCAAATTGCATCGGGTAGTCGGCATAGCGTCGCGGCATGCCGGCCAGACCCAGGAAGTGCATCGGGAAGAAGGTGATGTTGAAGAAGATCAGCGAGGCCCAGAAATGAATCTTTCCGCGGGTCTCGCTGTACATCACGCCGGTCCACTTCGGGGCCCAGTAGTAGTAGCCCGAGAACATGCCGAACAGCGAGCCCGCCACCAGCACGTAGTGGAAGTGGGCCACGACGTAGTAGGTGTCCTGGAGCTGGATGTCGATCGGCGCCATGGCCAGGATCAAGCCCGTGAAGCCGCCCATCGTGAAGACGAAGATAAAGCCCACTGCCCACAGCATCGGCGTCTCGAAGGTCATCGAACCGCGCCACATGGTGGCGATCCAGTTGAACACCTTCACGCCGGTGGGAATGGCGATCAGCATCGTCGCGTACATGAAGAACAGCTGCCCGGTCACCGGCATGCCGGTGGTGAACATGTGGTGTGCCCAGACGATGAAGGACAGGATTGCGATCGAGGCCGTGGCATAGACCATCGAGGTGTAGCCGAACAGCCTCTTGCGCGCGAATGCCGGCACCACAGCGCTGACGATGCCGAAGGCCGGCAGGATCATGATGTAGACCTCGGGGTGCCCGAAGAACCAGAAGATGTGCTGGTACATCACCGGGTCGCCACCGCCGGCAGGATTGAAGAAGGCGGTGCCGAAGTGGCGGTCGGTCAGGGTCATCGTGATGGCGCCGGCCAGCACCGGCATCACCGCGATCAGCAGGTAGGCAGTGATCAGCCAGGTCCACGCGAACAGCGGCATCTTCATCAGCGTCATGCCGGGCGCGCGCATGTTCAGGATCGTAACCACGATGTTGATCGAGCCCATGATCGAACTGGCGCCCAGGATGTGCATCGCAAAGATGCCGGCGTCCATGCTCGGGCCCATCTGCAAGGTCAGCGGGGCATAAAGCGTCCAGCCCGCCGCCGGCGCACCACCAGGCATGAAGAACGAGCCGACGAGCATCAGCGCGGCCGGGATCAGCAGCCAGAAGCTCAGGTTGTTCATGCGCGCGAAGGCCATGTCGGGTGCGCCGATCTGCAGCGGCACCATCCAGTTCGCGAAGCCGACGAAGGCCGGCATGATCGCGCCGAAGACCATGATCAGACCGTGCATGGTCGTGAACTGGTTGAACAGTTCGGGGTTCACGAACTGCAGGCCGGGCTGGAACAGCTCGAGGCGGATACCCAGCGCGAGCAGGCCACCGATCATGAACATCGTGAAACTGAACAACAGGTACATCGTGCCGATGTCCTTGTGGTTCGTCGCGAAGACCCAGCGCCGCCAGCCCGTGGGGGCATGGTGGGCGTGGTCGTCATGGCCGTGGGCATGCGGATGCGCCTGGCCGTGGTCGTCGAGAACTGCGCTCATGGGCGGGACCTTTTTTGCTGGCGATGCTGGATTACTTGCGGGCGGCCACAACTTCGGCGGGCTGCACGATCTGCCCGGTTTTGTTGGTCCACGAATTCTTGGTGTAGGTGATGACCGCTGCGATCTCGGTGTCCGAGAGCTGCTTCCAGGCTGGCATCGTGCCGTTGTTCTGGCCGTTCAGCACGACGTGGATCTGCTTGCCCTTGTCCGCGTCGAGCACCACCGGCGACGCGACCAGGGCCTTGATCGGTCCAGCGCCCATGCCGCTGGCCTGGTGACAGGCCGCGCAGTTGGCGGCGTAGACCTTCTCGCCGCGGGCGACCAGTTCGTCGAGCTTCCACTCCTTGCTCGGGTCATCGGCGAGCGCGGCCAGCGCCTTCTTCTTGCCGTCGACCCACTTGGTGTAGTCGGCCTGGCTGAGCACCTTGACGTGGATCGGCATGTAGGCGTGTTCTTTGCCGCACAGCTCGGCACACTGGCCGTAGAAGTCGCCGGTCTTCTCGGCGCGGAACCAGGTATCGCGCACGAAGCCGGGCATCGCGTCCTGCTTGATGCCGAAGGCCGGCACCATGAAGGCGTGGATCACGTCGTTGGCCGTTAGCACGATGCGGATCTTCTTGTCCACCGGGACCACCAGCGGGTTGTCGACCTTGAGCAGGTAGTCGTCGGTGGCTGCGGGCTTGCCGCTGTCGCTCATCTCGCGGTGGGTCACATCCAGGGTCGACAGGAAGCCGATGCCCTCGCCCTCGCCCTTCATGTAGTCGTAGCCCCATTTCCACTGGTAGCCGGTGGCCTTGATGGTCAGGTCGGCATTGGTGGTGTCCTTCATCGCGACCACGACCTTCGTGGCCGGCAAGGCCATGAAGATGACGATGATGAAGGGCACCACCGTCCAGGCAATCTCGACGCCCACGCTCTCGTGGAAGTTGGCCGGCTTGGCGCCGAGCGACTTGCGGTGCTTGAGGATCGAATAGAACATCACGCCGAACACGGCGAAGAAGATCACCACGCAGATGATCATGATGTAGTAGTGCAACCACTGCTGCTCGGCAGCAATCTTGGTCACCGGCGGGTGCAGGTCGAGCTGGTTCACCGCCGGGCCGCCGGGCAGGCTGTTGACGGCCAGCGCGGCCGACGTGGCCAGGGAGGTCCCCAAAAACAGCGAGGCCTGGGCAACACGTTGGCAGAGCGAGGCAAGGTGGGTCATCGTCGTCACTTGGGTGCTTGAATTGAGGCGGTATTCGGTTCGGCTTCAGGCGCCGCGGTGCAGTTCGCCCGCAGCGCGGCGCGCAATTCCTGGGCCAAGGGCGTGCGCATCTCCGGGCGCAAGTAGCGGCCGACAAAGGATTGGTGGCCGTCGCCGGACAGCTCGACCAGCGAGCCTTCGCCGTGGCGCGGCTCCACGCGCACCCAGGCGGCACGGAACTGCGTGCTCTCGGTCTGCGGCCCGCGCTGGTGCTCGACCCGCAGCGCACCATCGGCCAGCGTGATGCGCTCCTGGTCTGCGGCATGGCGGGCATAGACCAGCAGGGCCGCGCCGACCAACAGCAGCTCGATCGCGGCGAAGGCCAGCACCGGCGAGGCGCCGCGCCAGGTGAAGGCCAGGGCGATGGTCAAGGACACCGCGCACAGCGCCAGGTAGGTCCCGAACAGCTGGGACGGAGTGATCGAGCAATTGCGCTTGAGAACCCATTGCAACCCGGCCGCACCGTCGTCCAGCGCCCTCGCAAAGCGCCAACCCATGCCGGTGGCGGCACCGTTCGCGGTCGGCGCGGGCCAGGAGCGGGGGGCGGTTGCGGCGGTCATGGGGGGCGGTGGCAATGCTCGTCGGCGGCACCATCAGGTGCATCGGCGCACCGCGGTACTCAAGTCAACGCAGGAGTTTAGCCCAGCCCCTGGGCCACCCCTGGCTCAGGCGTTTGGCCGACGCCCGCTACGGACCATCGAACGCAGGTCGTCGAGCGGCACCCGCGTCTCGCCGGCCATCTTGGGTCGCGGCGGGGGATTGAAGGCGTGCCCATAGACGAGCTCGAACCCGAGTGCGATGCGCCCATCGGGTTGGGCGCGCTCGCGCAGTGCATCCATCAGGCGGGCTCGCCAGCGCGGCGTACGCAGGCCGGCGAATCGAGTCGGGTCGGCGTTGCCGCCCAGCGTGCGCAATTCGCTGAGAAGCGCCTCGGGCGTGGCCCAGGTCAGGGTCAGACGTTCCTGGTCCATCACCGGGTCGGCAAAGCCCGCCGCCACCAGCATGTCGCCGAGATCGTGCATGTCAGTGAATGCCGCATGCGCGGCACCCCAGCCGGCATCGCGGTACAGCGCACGCAGGCCGCCGAGCGTGTCGGGGCCGAGGGTCGAGAACATCAGAAAGCCGTCGACCGCCAATGCCCGGCGCCACGCCTTCATCAGCGCCGCAGGATCGGGCACGGCATGCAGCATCATGTTGGCCCAGAGCAACTGCCCTGCCTCGGCCGGAACGCCCGCCTCGTCGATCGCCGGTGTTTCGCGGCGCCAGTGCTGCAGCGACCACCACGGCGCGCTGGAGCGACCGGCGGAGCGCGGGACATCACTCGCTTCGACGCGCAAGCGGCGCGCCTTCGGGTAGATCCGGGCAAACGCTGCCTCGCTGGCCCCGGCATGGGCCCACCAATCGACGATGGTGTCGGGCTGCAGGCGGATTACCGGCAGGCGCTCTGCCATGCGCCGCGCCACTTCCGCGTGCAACCAGGGCGCCGTCCGCGCTTGCGCCTGGCGGCGTTGCACACGCGTCAGCGCCGACGCATCGACGTCACGGACGGCCATGCCTCAGTCGCGCGCACCCGCGCCGTGGGTGAAGAGGTGATCGAAGCGATCGAGGGCCATCTGTTTGCCGGCCAGTATATTGAGCCGATGACGCTGCTCTCCCGGCTGCCCTCAGTGTGCGCGGTGTGCCACGGTTGGGGCCGCTCGCGGATCTGTGCCGACTGCCTGCAGCGCCACGTCGTGACCCGACCGCGTTGCGGCACTTGCGCGATACAGGTCCCTGAGGGCGTACCGACCTGCGGTGCCTGCCTGCGCAACCCGCCGCCCTTTGTCCACGGCGTTGCCGCAGTGGACTATCGGTTCCCATGGAGTCAACTCGTCACGGCATTCAAATTCCACGTCGCACTCGACCTGGCGCCGGCACTGGCCGCAGTCCTGGTCGCAGCCGTCCGTGCATCCGGTCAGGCTCTCCCGGCGCTGGTGCTGCCGGTGCCGCTGTCGCCGGAGCGCCTGGCCGAGCGTGGCATGAACCAGGCCTGGGAACTGTCGCGGCGGCTTGCGTCGATGCTCGGCGTCGAGGCGCGCGCCGACGTGCTGGCCCGCTGGATCGACACGCCGCACCTCGCGGACCTGCCCCGCGAAGCGCGCGCGGCGCGCATCCGGGGCGCCTTCGGCATCGCGCCCGGCAGGCAAGCCCCCCTGCGCGGTCGTCGCGTCGCCCTGGTGGACGACGTCATGACCAGCGGCGCGACCGCGGCCGAAGCCGCGCGCGTGCTGCTCGCCGGCGGCGCGACCGAGGTGGCCGTGTGGGTCGTCGCACGCACGCCGCTGCCGGGGGACGCCTGACAATCGGCGCATGTTCAACATCGTCTTGGTGCAGCCCGAGATCCCGCCCAACACCGGCAACGTGATCCGGCTCGCCGCCAACACCGGGTGCGGCCTGCACCTGATCGAGCCACTGGGCTTCTCGATGGACGACAAACTGCTGCAGCGCGCCGGCCTCGATTACCACGAGACCGCGCGCGTGAGCCGCCATGCATCCTGGCCGGCATTCGTCGCCGCCGAGCGGCCCGACCCAGCCCGCAGCTTCGCCTTCACGACCCACGGCAGCCGCGCGTTCGCAGGCGTGTCGTGGCAGCGCGGCGACTGGCTGGTGTTCGGCAGCGAGACCGCCGGCCTGCCAAGCGCCCTGCGCGAAGGCTTCGACGCCGCCCGGCGCGTGCGCCTGCCGATGCGCCCCGGCCAACGCAGCCTGAACCTCAGCAACGCGGTCGCAGTGGCCGTCTTCGAGGCTTGGCGGCAGTGCGCCTACGAAGGCGGCGCTTGAGCGGATCAGCCGCTCAGCTTTCCGCGCGCGGCCCACGCCCCATCAGGCCGCGCACGGCGTCAGGCACGTTCGCGCGGCCTTCGAGCAGCGCGGCCACGGCTTCGGTGATCGGCATCTCGACACCCGCCGCACGCGCCCGCGACAGCACCACCGGCGCACTGTTCACGCCTTCGGCCACGTGGCCGAGCGCGGCCAGCACGTGCGCCAGTGGCTGCCCCGCGGCCAGGCCCAGGCCGACCCTGCGGTTGCGCGAGAGATCGCCCGTGGCGGTAAGCACCAGATCGCCCAGCCCGGACAGGCCCATGAAGGTTTCGGGCCGCGCACCGAGGGCGACCCCTAGGCGTGTCATCTCGGCAAGCCCGCGTGTGATCAAGGCTGCCCGGGCGTTGAGGCCCGGGCTGCCAGCGCCGCCGTCGCCGCGCGCGGCCAGGCCGTCGCACAGGCCGGTAGCGATGGCCATCACGTTCTTCACCGCGCCACCGACCTCGACACCGATCGCATCGGCGCTGGTGTAGACCCGCAACATCTCGGTGTGGAAGGCCTCGGCGGCGGCTTCACGCAGGGCCAGGTCGGTGCTCGCTGCCACCAGCGCCGTCGGCTGGCCGCGCGCGACCTCTTCGGCAAAACTCGGCCCCGACAACACACCGGCGTGCGCGTGCGGGCGCAGGGCGCTGGCGATCTCGTGGCCGAGCAGGCCGCTGCCGGCCTCGAATCCTTTGCACAGCCACAGTACCCGCGCGTCGTCGGCCACAGCCGCCAGCATCGCCCGCAGCCCTGCCATCGGCGTGGCGACGATCACCAGGCCATCGGCAGCATGGGCCAGGGCTGCGTCGAGCGCAGCCCCCACGACGACATTCGCCGGCAGCAGGATGCCGGGCAGGTAGTGCTCGTTGTGGCGCGTCGCGGCCAGCGCCATCGCGTGCGTGGCAGAGCGCGACCACAGGTGCACCGCATGGCGCGGCGCGGCCTGCACCGCCAGTGCGGTGCCCCAGGCGCCTGCGCCGAGCAGGGTGACGTTCATGCGAACGCCGGCGCACTCGTCAGTTCAGGACGATGCGCGACCGCTCTTCAACTGGCGCGGCACCACCGTTGCCCTGCTGCGCAGCGAGCTGCTGTTGCTGGGCCTCGTACATGGCCTGGAAGTTGACCTCCGACAGCAGCACCGGCGGAAAACCCCCGCGGGTGCAGACGTCCGACACGATCGCGCGCAGGTACGGATAGACCATGCCCGGGCAGGCGATGCCGAGGATCGCCTGCATCTGTTCGGCCGGCAGGTTGCGGATCTCGAAGATGCCGGCCTGCTTGGCCTCGATCAGGAACAGCGTCCGCTCTTGCACCTTGGTGGTCACGGTCGCCGTGACGCAGACCTCGTAGACGCCTTCGGCCACCGTCTCGGCCGAGATGGCGAGGTTGATGTCGACCTGCGGCTGCTGCTGCTCGAGCAGGATTGCCGGTGAGTTCGGCTGCTCCAGCGACAGGTCCTTCAGGTACATGCGCTGGATGTTGAAAACGGGATTGGTCTCTTGCGGCTCGGCCATGATGTGAGGGTTCCAATGAAACAAACCCGCAGCACTTGCGGGTCGATGGGCGAATTATCGCGCAGGCCGGCAGGCTCAGGCGGTGGCCACTGCAAGCAGGGGCAGCAGGCCGCCGCGCCGGTCGAGTGCCATCAGGTCGTCGCAGCCGCCGACATGCTGGTCGCCGATGAAGATCTGCGGCACCGTGCGCCGGCCGGTCAACTCGACCATCTTCGCGCGCTCGCCCGGCACGAGGTCTACCCGCACCTCGTCGATGGCCTGGACCCCGCGCTGTCGAAGCAGGGCCTTGGCGCGTTGGCAGAACGGGCAGACCTGCGTGGTGTACATGCGGACGGGTTTCATGCGCTGGCGAGAAGGGAAAGCAATCGCGACACGCGATTGTCTCGGCAGGCGAATGCCCCTGCAGGCTCGCGGCCTGCACCTGGCGGCTCAGGCCGCCGACTTTTCCACGGGCAGGTTGGCTTGGCGCCAGGCCGCCAGGCCACCGGCCAGTGCGCGCACGTTCTCGTAACCGGCCTTCTTCAGCAGGGCCACCGCGCGCGACGAACGCGAACCAGTCGGGCACACCAGCACCAGCGGCAGCGTCTTGTTGCTCGGCAGGGCCTTGTTGTTGGCACCCGCCAGCTGGCCGAAGGGCACGTTGCGCGCACCGCCGGCATGGCCGGCGGCGTATTCGGCCGGCTCGCTGATGTCGATCAGCACCGCCTTCTCGCGGTTCAGCAGGCGCACCGCTTCGGCCGCGCCGACGGCGCCCGCACCACCCGCGCTGCCCTTGATCATTGGCCACAAGAGGAGGCCGCCGGAAACCAGGGCGGCCAGGATCAGATGCCAGTTGTTCAACAGGAAAGAACTCACGTCGCGCAATCAACAAAGGCCTGGGAGGCGCGAATTATGCAATGCGCTCACTGGCATTCTGGCGAACTAGGGGCGCGTCATTCGGATCGGCTCACCGCTCGCGAGGGTTCCTTCCAGGACCTTGGGGCCGACCGGGCGCACCTTCACGCCGATGTCGGGGCAGGCCGGGGAAATCGACGAGCCCCAAGCGATGAACTCGAGTTCTGCGGGCTGGCTCGTTTGCACCGTGACGGGATAGTTCTTGCCACTGCAACCCTTGGCTTTGATGCGAGTGCTGGATGTCGCCTCATACCAGGTGCCAGCGAAATTCCCGAGTGTCAGCTTCGCCGCATGGGGCCGGCCGGAGGCCGGTTGAATACTGACGTTCCACTTCCCATCGAACTCGTAGGTGTCGACCGACTGCCCAAAGGCAGCAGAGACATGCATACCGCAGAGAAGCAGTGGGACAAGAACCACGAGTTGCATAACACCTCCAATTGCCGACAACGCCGCACGGGATCCTAGTTCAAGCCGGCGCTTGAAACTTGCAGGCGAAGCCCGGTCACCGCCAGCCACTTCGTTCCTTGCCGCGCCGTCGGTCCCTATAGAATTTGCGCCCCTCCGGCTGTGCCCTGCCCCATGCCCAAGCTCGTGCTGATCCGCCACGGCGAATCGACCTGGAATCTCGACAACCGCTTCACCGGCTGGACCGACGTGCCGCTCACCGCGACCGGCGTGGCCCAGGCGCGCGAGTCGGGCCGACTCCTGAAGGAGGGCGGCTACGAGTTCGATGTGGCTTACACCTCGGTCCTGCAGCGCGCCATCTGGACCCTGTGGCACGCACTCGACTCGATGGAGCGCACCTGGCTGCCGATCGTCAACGACTGGCGCCTGAACGAGCGCCACTACGGCGCGCTGCAAGGCCTGAACAAGGCCGAGACGGCCCGGCAATACGGCGACGAACAGGTCCTGATCTGGCGCCGCAGCTACGACACGCCGCCACCGCCGCTCGAGCCCGGCGATGCCCGCAGCGAACATACCGATGTGCGCTACGCCAGGCTCGGACCGGGCCAGATCCCGCTGACCGAGTGCCTGAAGGACACCGTCGAGCGCGTCCTGCCTTGCTGGAACGACACGCTGGCGCGAGCTCTGCAATCCGGACAGCGCATCGTGGTCGCCGCGCATGGCAACTCGATCCGCGCACTGGTGAAGTACCTGGACCACATCGACGACGCTGACATCGTCGGCCTCAACATCCCGAACGGCATCCCGCTGGTCTACGAGCTCGACGACGGCCTTAAACCTTTGCGCCACTACTACCTTGGCGACCCCGAGATCGCGGCCAAGGCTGCCGCGGCGGTGGCTGCGCAAGGACGCAAGGCTTAAGCCGCGCGCGCCAGCACTGCGTCGATGCGTTCGCGCAGGTGCGCGGCGAGGGCGCGCCGGTCGGCATGGGCCGTGCCCTCGGCGTCGAGCAACTGCACCTCGATCTGCAGGCCCTGCGCACGAGCCATGCGCCACACGCTCTGCAG
>DATDES010000246.1:0-6618 GCA_036522975.1 Burkholderiaceae bacterium
TACATCGCCGAGGCCGGGCGCTGCCTGGTGATGCAGGCGCAGCTTTCCGGCCGCAAGCTGATCATGGTACTGCTGGACTCGGCGGGCAAGTACTCGCGCATCGGCGACGCCGAGCGAATTCGAAAGTGGGTCGGCGCAATGCCGATTGCGCCGCGCGAACCGGCAACCGCCGTCTTGACCAGCGTCCCGCTGCCCTGAAGCTCAACCTTTGCGGTGTCCGAGGGCCGTGGAGATCTGCCTTGCCGTCGCCTTGACGCGATCGAGCCAGGCTTCCTCCAGCCGCTCGGCGGGCGCTGAAATCGACAGTCCGGCGACCAGGCGTTCGCTGTCATCGTAGATCCCTGCGGCCATACAGCGCACGCCGAACTCGAGTTCTTCATCGTCGCGCGCAACGCCGCGCGCGCGCACGGCGTCGAGTTCGCGCTCCAGCAAGCTCAACTGGGTGAGGCTGTTGCGGGTGTGCCCAGCCAGACCGGTGCGGGCAGCGTAGGCGCGCACGCGGTCGCGGTCGTCGCTGGCCAGGAACAGCTTGCCGACCGAAGTCAAGTGCAGGGGCGCCCGACCGCCGACCGCGCGCACCACTTGCATGCCTGAACGTTCACTGTAGGCCCGCTCGATGTAGACGATTTCGTCGCCTTGGCGCACAGAGAGATTGACCGCCTGGTGCGTCAGCTTGTGCAATTCGCGCATCGGCTCGAGTGCCGCATCACGCACGTCGAGACGGCCCTTTACTAGGTTGCCCAGTTCAAGCAGGCGCATGCCCAGGCGATAGGTGCCGGCCTGCGGTCGATCGACAAACCGGCCCGCTACCAAATCATTGAGGATGCGGTGGGCTGTTGACGGATGCAACCCCGTGCGTTCGCTGATCACCTTCAGCGCCAGCGGCTCCGGTTGCGCAGCCAGGACATCCAAGAGCGCGAAACTGCGCGCCAGAACCTGGATGGTTGGCGTTCGGTTCTCTTTCTTGAGCATTGTCGGCATTGTGAATTGCTGCGACGATTCTTGCATGGCGAAATCGAGCGCCGGATGTTGGGAACCAACGACCGTCAATGCCCTGTCGAGGCTGCGACCGCCACAGCGCCGGACCGTACGGCGCCTTCGAGGGTTGCCGGATAAGGCCCCTGGACATAGTCGCCGGCGGCAGCGAGCCCGCGTCTGATAGCCGCAGCCGGGCGTTTCAGCCCGGGCGTGCACAAAAAGGTGGCCCGGCGTTCGGCCAGGCTGCGAATCAGCGTCAGCGGCTCGCGCCAGGTGTGCGCCGCGAAGGCTGACCGCGCCTGCAGCAGCGTCGCGTCGGCAGTGGCGTCGAGGCCGCGTTCGACCCAGGCACTGGCTCCGCTCACCACGAACGCGAACACGCCCTCGCGCGCGCCACCGCCATCGATCGAGCCGAGGTCGAACACGAACTGCGCGGGGGCGTTGTCACGGCTGTCCAGTACCATCATCGGCTGCGGCAGGCGCGATCCGAGGCTGCGCAGGTAGACGGTGACGATCGGCTCGTAGTTGAAAGCCGCCGCTTGATGGGCCCAGCCGGGCGCGATCGGCTGGGTCAAGCGCGCCGCTTCATTGGCAGTGCATGCCAGCACGACGGCGTCGAAAGACGCGCCGTCGACAGTCCAGCCGCTGCCGTCCACCGCGATGGCGTTGACACGCGTGGCGCAGTGCAGGCTGGCGCCGGCAGTGCGCAGCCACCGGGTGGCCGGGTCTGGCAGCAGGGTCGATAGCGGCGCTCGCGGCAGCAGCAGGTCGGCTGAGCCGGGACCCGAAAACAAGGCGTCGCGCAATACGCGGAGGAACACCCGAGCGCTGGCCTGGCGTGCCGGCGTGTTCAGCGCGGCGACACACAGTGGCTCGATCAGGGTCCGGCGAACCTGTTCCGACAGCCCCTGCGTCAGTTGCGCGACGCTGTTTGCTTCACTGGTTTCGAAGCCGGCGAGTCGCCATTGCAGCGCGGCGCCGAGCAGGCCCAGGCGTTCGCCGAGCGTCCAACCCGCGCGGCCGAGAACGCCACGCACAAAGGCTGGCACCGGTGCGCCGCAGGGCAAGCGCAAGCCGGTACCGTCAGGGCCGACCAGGGTCAGTGGCAGGCGTTGCAGCAGTGTCTCGGGGTCGGCGCCGACACGGCGCATCAATGCGAGTGTCGAGCGGTATGCGCCGATCAGGATGTGCTGCCCATTGTCGAGCGCAAGAGCCGGGTCGTGATCGACGCGGCGGGCACGGCCACCGAGTTGAGGCGCCATCTCGAACAGGTGGACCTGGTGGCCGGCCTCCAAGGCCGCGACGGCGGCGGAGATCCCAGCCCAGCCGCCGCCGACCACCGCGATGCGGCGCGCCATGCCGCTCAGCGTTCCCGCCAATGGGTGCGCATCGCGATCCAGACCTTGCGCAGCGGCGTCAGGGCGACGCGCTGGTGCAGGACCTGGAAGCCGTCGACCTCGATCTCGCGCAACAACGTGCGGTAGATCTGGGCCATCGCCAGCCCCGGACGCTGCGCGCGGCGGTCGGCGGCGGGTAGTAGGGACAGGGCTTCGTCGTAGCTGCGGTGGGCACGCTCGGCCTGGAAGCGCATCAATGCGCTGAAGCGGTCGCTGTAGCCCCAGGGCGCCTTCCGCTCGAGCAGTTCGCCGGCCTTGACGTCGAACTGCTTGAGTTCGTTCACCGGCAGGTAGATGCGCCCGCGCCGCGCGTCGTCGCCGACATCGCGAATGATGTTGGTCAACTGCATAGCCAGGCCGAGCTTGTGCGCATAGTCGATCGTCGCCACCTGGCTCCGGCCGAAGATGTTGGCCGCGACCTCGCCGACCACACCGGCCACCAGGTGGCAGTAGCGCGCGAGACCCAAGAAGTCGAGGTAGCGGCTTTGCTGCAAGTCCATCTCGCAGCCCTCGATCACCGCCAGAAGATGCCTGGCTTCGATGCCGTGCGCCACGGTGTGCGGCATCAGGGCATGCATCGCCGGGTGGCTGGGCTGCCCGCTGAAGGCACTGGCGACTTCCTTACGCCACCACGCGAGCTTGGTCGCGGCGACGCTGCTGTCGTGGACTTCGTCGACCACGTCGTCGACCTCCCGGCAGAATGCGTAGAAAGCGGTGATCGCAGCGCGCTGGGGTGGTGGAAGGAAGCGAAAGGCGTAGTAGAACGAAGACCCGCTCCTGGCGGCCTTGTCGCGTACGTATTGTTCCGGGGTCATCAGCGGTGCTCGTCGTTCGGCAACAGCCGGCCAGCGATCGGGGGCGTCATCGGTCGCATGCGCAGCGCCCGCCACACCAGCCTCGACATGTCGGCCTTGCCAATGGTCGGCCGATGCGACAGTGCGTTGTGGCCGCCGGCCGCGATGTGCTCGAGCACACGCAAGCCGCCTTGGACGACGAAGCGCAGTTCCCAACCCAGCCGGCCGGGCAGGCGATGGACCAGGGGTGCGCCTGCGAGCATCGTTTCACGCGCCCACGCGACGAGTGAGCGCACGAGCGCGCGGCTGGCGTCGTTGTCTGCGCCGGCTTTCAGTTGCCGCGGGTCGAGGCCGAATCGCGCGGCATCGGCGGCGGGTACGTAGATCCGCCCGCGCGGCAGGTCGATCGACAAGTCCTGCCAGAAGTTGACCAACTGCAGCGCGGTGCAGATGCTGTCTGATTCGGCTTGTGCGCCGCGTTCCCGCACGCCAGCCAGATGCAGCAACAGGCGCCCGACCGGATTGGCCGAGCGCGCGCAATAGTCGAACACGGCCGCGCGGTCGGCGTACAGCGGGTTGGCGGTGTCCTGCGCAAACGCACTGAGCAGGTCGGCCAAGGGGGCCAGCGGCAGGCGATGGCGTTCGATGGCCGCCGCCAGTGGCGCAAAAACCTCGTGCCATCGGCCGCTGGTGTCGCGCCCGCTGGCCGCATTGCGCAGAGCGAGCCCGTATGCATCCAACAGCGCCATGCGTTCGGCGGGGCTGGTGTCGCCTTCGTCCGCGATGTCATCGGCGGTGCGTGCAAAGCGGTAGATCGCGGCAATGGCTGGGCGCAGCCGCGGCGGGCACAGCCAGGAGGCGACAGGGAAGTTTTCGTAGTGTTCGACGCTCACGGACCGATTGTCTACCGTGCCGGGTCGGGGTCCGTGGCCGCAGGCCATGCTGGTTTAAGGAGAGGTCATTGACAGTCGCCGCGGGGGTAAATACATTACTGACCAGCAAGTCAGTAATACTCTGGCAATCCGGGAAGTCCCACTTCCACGGTCCGGCACCCGTGGTGCCAGCCTCAGTATCCGGAGGAACCCGTCCATGCGCAGCAGCCCACCCTCCGCCTCATCCGCTCGTATCCCTGTCGCCCTCAGTGGCCTTCTGGTCAGCACGTTGGCCTGGGCGCTCGTCGCCTGCTCGAAGCCGGCTGCCGCGCCGGAGCCCGTTCGCGCCGTGCGCACCATGACGGTCGCGCTGGGGCAGGCCAGCGGAACGGTCGACTATGCCGGCGAGGTGCGGGCAAGGGTCGAATCGCGCCTCGGCTTTCGCGTCGGCGGCAAGATGGTGAGCCGTCCTGCGGACCTGGGCGACAGTGTGAAGGCCGGCCAGGTCCTGGCCAGCCTGGACCCGCAGGACCTGCGCCTGGGCCAGGACGCGGCGCGCTCATCGGTGCAGGCCGCACAGGTCAATCTCGATCAGGCGCTGGCCGACTTCAGGCGCTTCAAGGAATTGCGCGACCAGGGTTTCATCAGCATGGCCGAACTCGAGCGTCACGAAACCGCGCTGAAGGCAGCGCAGGCGCAACTCGCCCAGGCCCAGGCCCAAGCCGGCGTCCAGATCAATCAGGCTCGTTACAGCACCTTGGTAGCCGACGTCGGTGGCGTCGTGACTGCCGTCGAGGCCGAGCCCGGCGGCGTACTCAGCGCGGGCGCGACGGTCCTGCGCCTGGCCCAGGACGGGCCCCGCGATGTCGTGTTCTCAGTTCCCGAAGACCAGGTCGGGGCTATGCGCGCGCTGAACGGCCGAGCCGGGGCGTTGCAGGTCCGGCTCTGGGGAGCCGGCGGCGCGCCAATCCCAGCGACCGTGCGCGAGGTGGCCGCGGCTGCCGACCCGGTCACGCGCACCTTTTTGGTCAAGGCCGACATCGGCACGACCGCCGTGCGCCTGGGCCAGACTGCAACGGTGTCGATTGCCCTGCCGGGCGTGGCCGGTGTGGTCAAGCTCCCGCTGCCCGCCGTCTTCGAGCAGCAAGGGCGAAGCAGCGTGTGGCTGCTGGACAAGGACACGATGACGGTTCGTGCCCAAGCGATCCAGGTCGCGGGGGCCGAGGGCAACCAGATCGTGGTGCTGAGCGGCCTTGCGCCCGGTCAGGTGGTTGTCACCGCCGGCGTACATGTATTGACCCCGGGTCAAAAAGTGTCGCCCTACGGTGCGGCGCCGGTGTTGGCTGCCGCCAGCACGCCTGCGCGTTGACGCGGGGCTGCCCGTCATGAGCCAGACAGATCCCGGACAGGGGGGCGTCGATCCGCACGCCAATGTCGCATCGCGTTTCAATATCTCCCGCTGGGCGCTCGAACACCCGGCCCTGACGCGCTACCTGATGGTGGTGCTTCTGGTATTGGGCTTCGCCGCTTACTTCCAGCTCGGCCAGGACGAGGATCCGCCGTTCACCTTTCGCGCCATGGTGGTGCAAGCTTTCTGGCCCGGCGCCACGGCAGAACAGATGGCCGAGCAGGTCACTTCGAAGATCGAGCGCGCATTGCAGGATGTGCCCTACGCCGACGTGCAGCGAAGCTATACGAAGCCGGGCGAGTCGCTGACCATCCTGCAGTTGAAGGACAGCTCGCCGCCGAAGGAGGTCGCGAACAGCTGGTACCAGGCAAGGAAGCGTGTCAGCGACATGCGCTCGGCCCTGCCGGCGGGGGTCATCGGTCCCGTCTTCAACGACGACTTCGGCGACGTCTATGGTTCGATCATCGCGCTAGCGGCAGACGGCTTTTCCGACGAAGAGTTGCGCCAGCATGCCGACGCCGTGCGCCAGCGCCTGCTGCGTGTGCCCGACGTGGCCAAGGTGGAACTCTTCGGCGTGCAACCGGAACGGCTGTTCGTCGAAATCTCGCACAAGCGCCTGGCGACACTAGGTCTCGAACTGAACCAGGTGATCGCACAGCTCGGCACGCAGAACGCCGTCGAAGGCGCCGGCGTGATGAACGCCGGAAGCGAAAACCTGCAGGTGCGCATCGGCGGCCAGTTCAACTCCGTCGACGAACTCCGTCGCTTCCCGATCCGCGGCGTCAATGCCTCGACGGGGATGGCCACCAGCTTGCGCCTGTCGGACATCGCCGAGATCAGGCGCGACTATGTCGATCCGCCGACGATCAAGGTCCGGCACCAGGGCAGGGCGGTCATCGCCCTGGGCATTTCGATGACCAAGGGCGGCGACATCATCGCGCTCGGCCACGCGTTGCGCGCAGAGGTCGCCGCGATCCAGCAGGCGCTGCCGATGGGCATCGAGACGATCCAGGTGCAGGACCAACCGGCGGCGGTGTCGCGCTCGGACAGCGAATTCGTGCGTGTCCTGATCGAAGCCGTAGCAATCGTGCTGGCCGTCAGCTTCATCGCCCTGGGCCTGCACACCCGCCCCTTACGCATCGACATCTGGCCCGGGTTGGTGGTCGGAA
>DATDES010000247.1:0-4762 GCA_036522975.1 Burkholderiaceae bacterium
CGATTCGCCTCGAGCTCTTCGACGACCAGGTCGAATCCCTGCAGTTGCTGGACCCGCTGACCGGCCGCATCCGGCAGAAAGTGCCGCGCTTCGTGATCTATCCGGCGAGCCACTACGTGACACCGCGCGACCGGGTGTTGGCGGCGATCGAGACGATCAAGGCCGAACTGCGCGAGCGCGTCGCGGAGTTCGTTGCCGCCGGCAAGCTCGTCGAAGCGCAGCGGCTCGAACAGCGAACCCGCTTCGATCTGGAAATGATGCAGGAGGTCGGCCACTGCAAGGGGATCGAGAACTACACCCGGCATCTGTCGGGCGCCCAGCCGGGGGACCCACCGCCGACGATGGTCGACTACCTGCCCAAGGACGCGCTGATGTTCCTGGACGAGAGCCATGTGCTGATCGGCCAGTTCGGCGGCATGTTCAATGGCGACCGGGCGCGCAAGAGCACCTTGGTGGAATACGGCTTCCGGCTGCCGAGTGCGCTGGACAACCGACCGCTGAAGTTCGAGGAGTTCGAAAGCCGGATGCGCCAGACGGTGTTCGTCTCGGCCACGCCCGCGGCCTACGAAGAGCAGCACGCCGGCCAGGTGGTCGAACAATTGGTGCGCCCGACGGGACTCATCGACCCGGTGGTCGAGGTGCGGCCGGCGACACACCAGGTCGACGACGTGCTGCAGGAGATCCGCCTTCGCACCGAGGTCGGCGAGCGCGTGCTGATCACCACGCTGACAAAGCGCATGGCCGAGCAGCTGACCGACTACCTGTCCGACAACGGCGTCAAGGTGCGCTACCTGCACAGCGACATCGATACGGTGGAACGGGTCGAGATCCTGCGCGACCTGCGCCTGGGAATGTTCGACGTGCTGGTCGGCATCAACCTGCTGCGCGAAGGCCTGGACATTCCAGAGGTCTCGCTGGTGGCGATCCTCGACGCCGACAAGGAGGGCTTTCTGCGCTCGGGGCGCTCGCTGATCCAGACCATCGGTCGCGCCGCACGCAACCTGAACGGCAAGGCGATCCTGTATGCAGACAGGGTGACCGACTCCATGACCAGCGCGATCGGTGAGACCGAGCGCCGCCGTGCCCGGCAGGTCACGCACAACGAGCTGCACGGCATCACACCGCGCAGCGTCGTCAAGCAGGTGCGCGACATGATCGAGGGTGCCGTTTCGGCGAAGAGCGCCAAGGACGACCTGCAGCGCGCCCATGCCGCGGCCGAAGTCGAGGCGATGAGCGAGAAGGACCTGGGCAAGCGCATCAAGCTGCTCGAAAAGCAGATGCTCGAGCATGCGCGCAACCTCGAGTTCGAGAAGGCCGCCCGGGTGCGCGACCAGCTGGCGCAGTTGCGTGAGCAGGCCTTCGGTGCGCCGGGCCATGACAGCAATGTCGTGCCCTTGGGAGTTTCGGGGGGCGCGAATTGATGGAGGCATCGAAACTGCGCATCCTCATTGTTTGCATGGGCAACATCTGTCGCTCGCCGACGGCCGAAGCCGTGTTGCGCCGGCGCCTCGCCGCCGGAGGCCTGGACGGCCGGGTCGAGGTCGATTCGGCCGGCACCGGCGGCTGGCACGCCGGCCAGGCGCCGGATTCACGCGCCCAGCGCCATGCCCTGCTGCGCGGCTATGACCTGTCGCGCCTGCGCGCGCGGCGCGTGGTCGAGGAGGATTTCGAGCGGTTCGACCTGCTGCTGGCCATGGACGAGGACAACCTGGCCGATCTGCAGCGCCTGAAGCCTGCCGGCGCCGGCGCCGAACTGCGGCTCTTCGCCGCCGTTGAGGTGCCCGATCCGTACCACGGAGCGGCGCAGGGTTTCGAGAACGTGCTCGACCTGATCGAGAAGGGCAGCGATGCCTTGGTCGGCGAGTTGCGGGGGCGCCTGGGAACTTCCTGACCCGAACCCGACCAAATCAGTCGGCTTCTGTTAAACTTGAGCAATCTTCTCGGAATCGACCGAGGGTTAACCCGCTTTGCGGTGACTGCCCAGGCGTTCTCGAGCCCAACCTGCAGGAGAACTACATGCGCCTCACCACCAAAGGCCGGTTTGCCGTTACCGCCATGATCGACCTCGGCCTGCGCTCCACCAACGGGCCTGTGGCCCTGGCGGCGATCAGCGCCCGGCAGCAGATCTCCTTGTCCTATCTCGAACAACTGTTCGGCAAGCTGCGCCGGGCCGAGTTGGTTGAGAGCACACGCGGCCCCGGCGGCGGCTACTCGCTCGGACGTGCTGCAACAGAAATCACCGTCGCCGACATCATTGTGGCCGTCGATGAGCCGATCGACGCCACCGGCTGCGCCGGCAAGGAAAACTGCATGGGCGACGACAACGGCAAGTGCATGACGCACGACCTGTGGACCGCGCTGAACACCAAGATGATCGACTTCCTGAGCTCGATCACGTTGAAGAAGCTGGTCGACGAGCAAACGGCCAAGGGCGTCTCGATCGTCGAGCCGCCGATCAAGCGCGCAATCTCGTCGGTACCGGTGGTCAAGCCGATCCGCATCACCGCGCCGAATTCGGTCTTTGCGCTCGGCGCCGCCGCTGCCCTCACGAAGTAAGCCAACCAAAGACGCCTGATTGCCATGGACATGACGCCGCACTTCCCGATCTACATGGACTACGGCGCGACGACGCCGGTCGACCCGCGCGTGGTCGATGCAATGGTGCCCTGGCTGCGCGAACATTTCGGCAACCCGGCGTCGCGCAGCCATGCGTGGGGCTGGGAGGCCGAAGCGGCGGTCGAGAAGGCGCGCGTCCAGGTCGCCGAGTTGATCGGTGCCGACCCGCGCGAGATCGTCTGGACCTCGGGCGCGACCGAATCGAACAACCTGGCGCTGAAGGGCGCGGCCAATTTCTACAAGACCCGCGGCAAGCACATCGTGACGGTGAAGACCGAGCACAAGGCGGTGCTCGACACGTGTCGCGAACTCGAGCGCCAGGGCTTCGAGGTGACCTATCTGGCCGTGCAGGAAGACGGCCTGCTCGACTTCGATGCGTTCAGGGCGGCGTTGCGCGCCGACACGATCCTGGTCTCTGTGATGTACGTCAATAACGAGATCGGGGTGATCCAGGACATTCCGGCGATCGGCAAGCTGTGCCGTGAGCGCGGCATCATCTTCCACGTCGACGCAGCCCAGGCCACCGGCAAGGTGGCGATCGACCTGGCGACCCTGCCGGTCGACCTGATGAGTCTGGCCTCGCACAAGACCTACGGACCCAAGGGCATCGGCGCGCTGTATGTGCGCAGGAAGCCGAGGGTACGCATCGAAGCCCAGATGCATGGCGGCGGCCACGAGCGCGGCATGCGGTCCGGCACCTTGCCGACGCACCAGATCGTCGGCATGGGCGAGGCGTTTCGCATCGCCCGCGAGGAAATGGGCGTCGAGAGCGAGCGCATCCGCATGCTGCAGCAGCGGCTGTTGCGCGGCCTGGTCGATATCGAGCAGGTGTTCATCAACGGCCATACCGAGCGTCGCGTGCCGCACAACCTGAACATCAGCTTCAACTTCGTCGAAGGCGAGTCGCTGATCATGGGCGTGAAGGGGCTCGCAGTGAGTTCGGGCTCTGCCTGCACTTCGGCCAGCCTGGAGCCGAGCTACGTGCTGCGCGCGCTGGGCCGCAGCGATGAACTCGCGCACTCGAGCCTGCGCATGACCATCGGCCGCTTCACGACCGAGGAAGAGATCGATTACGCGGTCAGCACTCTGAAGGACCGCGTCGCCAAGCTGCGTGAACTCTCGCCCTTGTGGGAGATGTTCAAGGATGGGATCGATATCAGCACGATCCAGTGGACTGCACATTGATAGAGGAGCCTTCCATGGCCTACAGCGAAAAAGTCATCGACCACTACGAAAACCCGCGCAACGTCGGCTCGTTCGAAAAAGGGGACGAGACGGTTGGCACCGGCATGGTCGGTGCGCCGGCCTGCGGCGACGTGATGAAGTTGCAGATCAAGGTCAATCCGGCCACCGGCCTCATCGAGGATGCCAAGTTCAAGACCTATGGCTGCGGCTCGGCGATCGCCTCGAGCTCGCTGGTCACGGAATGGGTCAAGGGCAAGTCGCTCGACGAGGCGCTGACGATCAAGAACACCCGGATCGCCGAAGAGTTGGCGCTGCCGCCGGTGAAGATCCACTGCTCGATCCTGGCCGAGGACGCGATCAAGGCGGCGGTCGAGGATTACAAAGCAAAGAAGACGCATTGAACCCATGCCTGTCACCCTGACCGAAGCCGCGGCCCGCCATGTCAGCCGCTATATCTCGCGCCGCGGCAAGGGCGTCGGTGTGCGCCTGGGCGTCAAGACCACCGGCTGTTCGGGCCTGGCCTACAAGCTCGAGTACGCCGACGAGGTCGCCCCCGAGGACCATGTCTTCGAGGGCCATGGTGTGAAGATCCTGATCGACCCCAAAAGCCTGCCCTACATCGACGGTACCGAGCTCGACTTCGTCCGCGAAGGTCTCAACGAAGGCTTCAAGTTCCACAACCCGCGCGAGAAGGATCGCTGCGGCTGTGGGGAGTCGTTTCGCGTCTAGCGCTTTTGCGGCGCTGCCGGGCGCGGCGCTGCCGCGCTTTTTTTGCGTTTCAACCATGAGTACCGATGTCGTTATTCGTGCAGAGCGTGCCGACCATCCGCAGGTGGTGGTGGCCCTGGCTGCGCTCGACGCCTACCTCGCCTCGCTCTACGAACCCGAGGCCAACCACATCTTGTCGATCGAGGAACTGCTGGCGCCTGACGTGACCTTCCTCGCGGCCTGGCGTGGCGAG
>DATDES010000248.1:0-21912 GCA_036522975.1 Burkholderiaceae bacterium
CGCTTCCCGCAGGCCCGGCGCATCGCCGACCGGCGCGCGATCCTCGAAGACCAGAGCATCGCGATCATCGTCAGCGCGACCATCCCCGACACGCGCGCGGCCACCGCCATCGAGGTGATGCGCCACGGCAAGGACGTGATGGTCGACAAGCCCGGGGTCATCAGCCTGGCCGAGCTGGCCGAGGTGCGCCGCGTGCAAGCCGAGACCGAGCGCATCTTCTCGGTGTGCTTTTCCGAGCGTTTCGAGAACCGCGCCACCGAAAGGGCCAGCCGCCTCGTCGCTGAAGGCGCGATCGGCCGCGTCGTGCAGACCGTGGGCCTGGGCCCGCACGCGCTGCGTAACAACCCGCGGCCGGACTGGTTCTTCCAGCGCAAGCGCTACGGCGGCATCCTGTGCGACATCGCCGCGCACCAGTGCGACCAGTTCCTGCACTTCACCAACTCCACGCGCGCCGAGGTCGTGGCCTCGCACATCGCCAACCACGGCAACCCCGAGACGCCGGAGCTCGAAGACTTCGGCGAAGTGCTGCTGCGCGGCAATGGCGGCACGGGCTACATCCGCGTCGACTGGTTCACGCCCAAGGGTCTGGGCGTGTGGGGCGACGGGCGGCTCACGATCCTCGGCACCGAGGGCTATATCGAGCTGCGCAAGTACATCGACGTCGCCGGCCGACCCGGCGGCGACCATCTCTTCCTCGTCGACGGCAAAGGCACGCAGCACATCGACTGCAGCTCTGAGCCCCTGCCCTACGGCCCGCGCCTGATCGCCGACGTGCTGAACCGGACCGACACCGCGATGCGCCAGGAGCACTGCTTCCTCGCCAACGAGCTGGCCCTGAAGGCCGAGGCGATGGCCACGCGGGTGGACTTGAAAGCATGAGCGCCAAGCTCCGCGTGGCCGTGGTCGGGCTCGGTGTGGGCAAGGGTCACCTGCAGGCCTATGCCGAGATCCCCGATCTCTTCGAGGTGAAGGCGGTGTGCGACCTGAACGCCGACAAGGCGCGCTCGACCGCCGCCGAGTTCCGTGTGGCCTGGCACACCGCGTCGCTGGCCGAACTGCTCGCCAGCGCAGAGGTCGACATGATCGACCTCTGCACACCGCCGAACACGCATCGCGGCCTGATCGAACAGGCGTTGGCCGCCGGCAAGCATGTGGTCTGCGAGAAGCCGCTGGTCGGCTCCTTGCTGGACATCGATGCGGTGGCGGCGGCGCTGCGCGGCTCGACAAGCCAGCTGTTCCCGATCTTCCAGTACCGCTTCGGAAACGGCTTGCAACGGCTCAAACACCTGCAGGCCAGGGGCCTGGCGCGCCACGCGCTGATCACGACGATGGAAACCCACTGGCGGCGCGACAGCGACTACTACGCCATCCCCTGGCGCGGCAAATGGGCCACCGAGATGGGCGGCGTGTGCCTGACCCAGGCCTGCCACGCGCACGACATCCTCTCCTACGTGCACGGCCCGGTGAAGACGGTGTACGCGAAGCTCGCGACGCGCGTGAACGACATCGAGGGCGAAGACTGTGCGGCCATCACCGTCGAGCTGGCGAACGGCTCGCTCGCGGTGCTGTCCGCCACGCTCGGTGCGGCGGAAGAGAGCTCACGCCTGCGCTTCGTTTTCTGCGACATGACCGTCCAGAGCGAAAGCCCCGAGCCCTATCGCCCCGGCAAGGAACCCTGGCGCTTCATGGGCAAGACACCGCAGGTCGACGCGGCGATCGCGGCTGCCTTCGCCGACTTCCAACCCAGCCGCGAATCCTTCGCCGGCCAGTTCGCGCGCATCCATGCCTGCCTCACGCAGGGCGCACCGGCGCCGGTGACCTTCGCCGATGCACGCGCGTCGCTCGAACTCATCACCGCGATCTACTACTCGGCCGAGAGCGGCACGCCGCAGACCTTGCCGATTGCGCCCGAGCACGCGCGCTACGCGAGCTGGGTGCCGACTACGCGCGGCTTCCCGAAGGCGCTGGCGCCATGAGCCGCCGGGCCGTTCCCAAGGCGAACAGCGCAGTGCGAAGCACGGAGGTTGCCTGATGACCCGCCTCACGCTGCGCGGGATCACCAAGCGCTACGGTACGGTCGAGGTCATCCACGGCATCGATCTCGACGTGCCCTCGGGCGAGTTCGTCGTCTTCGTCGGGCCCTCAGGCTGCGGCAAGTCCACCCTGCTGCGCATGATCGCGGGCCTGGAGGCCATCACCGGCGGCGAGTTCTGCATCGACGGCGTGCGCGTCAACGAGGTACCGCCGGCCCAACGGCAGATCGCGATGGTGTTCCAGTCCTACGCGCTCTACCCTCACATGACGGTCTACGACAACCTCGCCTTCGGCTTGCAGACCGCCGGCGAGAAGAAGAGCGTGATCGACGAGCGCGTGCAGCTCGCCGCGTCGATGCTGAAGATCGAAGCCTTCCTCGCGCGCAAGCCCAAGGCGCTGTCGGGCGGGCAACGCCAGCGGGTGGCGATCGGCCGCGCGATCGTGCGCAACCCGAAGCTGTTCCTGTTTGACGAACCGCTCTCGAACCTCGACGCCGAGCTGCGCGTCCAGATGCGCGTGGAACTGTCCAAGCTGCATGCCGACCTGGGCACGACGATGATCTACGTGACCCACGACCAGGTGGAAGCGATGACGATGGCGGACCGTATCGTCGTGCTTCGCGACGGCCTGATCGAGCAAAGCGGCACGCCGCTGGACCTCTACAACCGGCCTGCCAACCGCTTCGTCGCCGGCTTCATCGGCAGCCCGAAGATGAATTTCCTGGGAGCGACAGTCAGCGGCCACGACGCGGGGGGCCTGGCCGTGGCGCTGCCGGGCGGCGAATCACTTCTTGTCGCCGCAGATGCGGCCAAGGGGTCGGTGGGCGAAACGGTCACGCTGGGCATCCGCCCCGAACACGCGCTGCTCGCCGACAACGGCCTGCCCGTCACCGTTGGCCTGATCGAGCAGCTCGGCGGCAACACCGTGCTCTACGGCACGCTGAGTGCCCAACAGCCGGTGGTAGTGCAGGTGGTCGGGCAAAGCGCCATCCGCCGCGGCGACACCGTGCACGTGCAGTTCCCCACGGCCGCGTGCCACGCATTCGATGCGCATGGGTTGTCGCTGCGGGCCGGCTGAGGGCGGTCCGGAAATGTCAAGGCAGAACTGCCGCGCGGCCCCCTGCTGCGTGGCTCGCGCTACTCCCCCTTCGCCTCCTCCGTCTCCTCGACCGGCCAGTCGCGGATGTAGGCCTTGAGCATGCGGTTCTCGAAGTCCTGTGAATCGACGACCGCCTTGGCGACGTCGTAGAACGAGATCACGCCCATCAGGGTATTGCTCTCCATCACCGGCATGTAGCGTGCATGGCGCTGCAACATCATGCGGCGCAACTCATCCAATTCGGTTTCGGGCGTGCAGGTCAGCGGAAAGTCATCCATCACGGTACGGACCACCGTCGCGCCGACCTCGCCACCGTTGCGCACGACGGCCTGGATCACCTCGCGGAAAGTCAGCATGCCGACCAGCTCGCCGTGGTTCATCACCACCAGCGAGCCGATGTCCATCGCCGCCATCGTGCGCAGCGCCCCAGCCAGCGAGTCGTCGGGGCTCACGGTGTACAGCGTGCCGCTCTTGACGTGCAGGATGTCGCTGGCTTTCATGGGTCTTCTCCCGGTGACGGTGGCGAGAAAAACATAGCACACAATGCCGGGCACCGACAGCCCGCCGTCCCACACCGGCAAAAAGCGGAGCGCCCATGCCCGGCCCCAACGACCCTGGTTTCGACACCCTGGCCTTGCATGCCGGCGCCGCGCCCGACCCCGCCACCGGCGCGCGCGCCCTGCCGATCCACCTGTCGACCTCATTCGTGTTCGAGTCCAGCGAACACGCCGCGTCGCTGTTCAACCTCGAGCGTTCCGGGCATGTCTACAGCCGGATCAGCAACCCGACCAATGCGGTATTCGAGGAGCGCATGGCGGCGCTCGAAGGCGGTGTCGGCTCGATTGCCACCGCCAGCGGCCAGGCCGCGCTGCATTTGGCCATCTGTACGCTGGCGGGGGCCGGCGCGCACATCGTTTCGAGCTCGGCACTGTACGGCGGCTCGCACAACCTGCTCAGTTACACGCTGGCGCGCTTCGGAATCGCCACCAGTTTCGTCAAACCGGGCGACATCGACGCCTGGCGCGCCGAGATCCGGCCCGAGACGAAGCTGCTGTTCGGTGAGACGCTCGGCAACCCGGGGCTGGACGTGCTCGACATTCCCACCGTGGCCGCGATTGCCCACGACGCCGGCCTGCCGCTGCTGGTCGATTCGACGTTCACGACGCCCTGGCTGATGCGGCCCTTCGAGCATGGCGCTGACCTGATCTTCCATTCGGCGACCAAGTTCCTCTGCGGCCACGGCACGGTCGTCGGCGGCGTGCTGGTCGACGGTGGCGCCTTCGACTGGGCCGGTGCGCCGCGCTTCCCCGAGCTGAACCAGCCCTACGCCGGCTTCCATGGCATGGTGTTCGCCGAGGAATCCAGCGAAGGCGCCTTCCTGCTGCGCGCGCGCCGCGAGGGCCTGCGCGACTTCGGTGCCTGCATGAGCCCGCACACTGCATGGCTGATGCTGCAGGGCATTGAGACCCTGCCGCTGCGCATGGCGCGGCATGTCGAGAACACGCGCAAGATCGTGGCCTTCCTGGCCGCGCACCCGTTGGTTGCCGGCGTCGGTTATCCCGAGCTCGACGGTCATCCGAGCCAGGCACTCGCCCTGCGCCTCCTGCCGCGCGGCTGCGGCGCCGTGTTCAGCTTCGACCTGAAGGGTTCTCGCAAGCAGGGAGTGGCCTTCATCGAGGCGTTGAAGCTCTTCTCGCACCTGGCCAATGTCGGCGACTGCCGCTCGCTGGTGATCCACCCGGCCTCGACGACGCACTTCCGGATGGACGACGCGGCCCTCGCCTTGGCCGGCATCGGACCGGGAACGATCCGGCTGTCGATCGGCCTGGAGGACCCGGACGACCTGATCGAGGACCTGAAGCGCGCGTTGAGGGCGGCGGAGAAGGTGGCATGAAATTGCAAGTCCAGGGCCGCGAGGTCTTCGCCTACACGGGCGGCAAGGCCTTCGACCCGGCCCTGCCCTGCGTGGTCTTCGTGCACGGCGCGATGAAGGACCACGGCAACTTCATGCTCCTGGCGCGCTGGTTCGCCCACCACGGCTGGGGCGTGCTGGCGCCAGACTTGCCAGGCCACATGCGCAGCGCAGGGCCGGCGCTTGCCAGCGTCGAGGCGATGGCCGACTGGCTGTTGGCGCTGCTCGACGCCGCGGGTGTGCAGCGCGCCGCGCTGGCCGGCCACAGCCTGGGCTCGCTGGTCGCGCTGGAGGCCGCGGCGCGCGCGCCGGAGCGGGCGACGCGGCTGGTGATGCTCGGCACCGCAGTCCCGATGCCGGTGCCGGAGCTCCTGTTGTCGCTCGGCAAAAGCGATCCGATGGCCGCGATCGACCGCGTGGTGACGTTCTCGTTCTCGACCCTGGCCGCGAAACCCTCTTACCCCGGCCCCGGCGTATGGCTGCGCGGCGCCGGCCGCGCCCTGATGCGTCAGGTGTTCGCGCAGGGCGCCGACCCGCTGTTGTTTCACACCGACTTCGCCGCCTGCAACAACTACCGCAACGGCCTGGCCGCTGCGGCACTCGTGCGCTGTCGCGCCAGCCTGGTGCTCGGCCAATTCGACCAGATGACTTGGGTCAAGGGCGCCGAAGCAGTCGCCGCGCTGCTGAAGGCCGACGTGCACACCGTGCCGGCCGGACATTTCCTGATGCAGGAATGCCCAGACAGCGTGTTGAATGCGCTGCGCAAAGCACTGACCTGACGACGCGCCGATGAGCCAGACCTTCAAGAGCTTCGCCGAGTTCTATCCCTTCTACCTCGGCGAGCACCGCAACCCGACCTGCCGCCGCCTGCATTTCGTCGGCACGAGCCTCGCGCTCGCCTGCCTGGTGATGCTGATCGCCAGCGCCCGCCCGCAGTACCTGCTGTATGCCCTGCTCAGCGGCTACGCCGTCGCCTGGGTGGGGTACTACTTCTTCGAGAAGAACCGCCCCGCGACCTTCAAGCACCCGTTCTACAGCTTCGTCGGCGACTGGGCCATGTACCGCGATATCTGGCTCGGCCGCATCAAGTTCTAGGCCGGCGGGTCAGACATTTTCGGGCCCGCGCACCGCGACCAGCACGGTCTGGTCATCGCCCGCGCGGTCGCGCCGGCGCAGCCACCACACGGCGCCCTTCTTGACACTCCAGGGCTGTGCCGTACCGGAAAGCAGATGGGAAGCGACGAGACCGAGCATGGGTTGGTGGCCGACGACCAGCGCTGGCTCCTTGGCGTCGGGCCAGCGCACCGCATCCAGCAGCATCGGCAGGCTGCCGTCGGGCGCCAGGGCTGCAGTCGTCTTGAACTTGCGCTCCAGGGTGGCTGCGGTCTGCTGGCAGCGGCGCGCCGGGCTGACCAGGACGCGCGTCGTGGCCGGCAGGTGCTGGTTGAGCCAATGCGCCATGCGTGCGGCCTGGCGCTCGCCCCGCGCGGTCAGCGCGCGCTCGAGGTCGTCGTGGCCTTCGTCGGCATCGAAGGCTTCGGCATGGCGCCACAGGATCAGGTCCATCAGAGTATGTAGCGATGCATCAGCGCCTGCTGCGCACTGACGCCTTCCGTGGCCACACGCAGGTAGCCGCCGTCGGCCTGCTGAGCCCAGGCGTCGCGCCGGTCGTGCAGGTAGGGCAGCAGGCATTCGTCGATCACCCGCTGGCGCAGGCGTGCGTCCCGCAGCGGCCAGGCCACCTCGACGCGGCGGAACATGTTGCGACTCATCCAGTCGGCGCTCGATAGGTACAGCGCCTCGTCGGCGTCGCTGGGTCCCCAGCGGAAATACATCACGCGGGTGTGCTCGAGAAAGCGCCCGACGATCGAACGCACCCGGATGTTGTCGCTGACCCCGGGCACGCCCGGCGCCAGCAGGCAGGCACCGCGCACGATGAGGTCGACCGGCACGCCGGCGCGGCCGGCACCGAGCAGGGCATCGATCAGCGCCGGGTCCGTGAGCGCATTGAGTTTCAACACGATTCGCGCGGGCCGACCGTGACGCGCCGCAGCAGCGACGCGCGAGATGCAGGCCACCATTCGCTGGTGCAACAAGAACGGCGCGGTCAGCAATTGCCGTGGCGCGCGGGCCTTGGTCTGGCTCGCGAGCTGCAGGAACACCCTGTCGGCGTCCGCCGTGACCTCGGCGTCTGCGGTGAGGTAGCCGATGTCGGTGTACAGACGAGCGGTGCGCGGGTTGTAGTTGCCGGTCGAGAGGTGGGCGTAGCGGCGCAGTCGGTTGCCTTCGCGGCGCGTGACCAGCAGCAGCTTGGCATGGGTCTTGAAGCCGACAATGCCGTAGACCACCTGCGCGCCCACGGCCTCCAGGCGTTCGGCCCAGTTGATATTGGCCTCCTCGTCGAAGCGGGCCATCAGTTCCACGACGACCATCACCTCCTTGCCGCGGCGCGCGGCCTCCATCAGCAGCTCCATCAGCACGCTGTCGCTGCCGGTACGGTAGATCGTCTGCTTGATCGCAAGCACGTCGGGGTCTTGCACGGCTTCGCGGAGGAAGGCCACCACCGGCTCGAAGCTCTCGAAGGGGTGGTGCAGCAGCACATCACCCTCCTTCGCCAAGTGCGCAAGGATCGATTCGCCGCGCGTTGCAAGGGCCTGCGGCCAGGCAGGCACGTAAGGTGCGAAGCGCAGGGCGGTATCGCCGGTCACGCCGGCGGCATCGACGCCGGCCTGGTCGATCAGCTCCACCAGGCGAACCAGGTTCACCGGCCCGTTGACGCGGTACAGCGCCGCCTCGGGCAGGTTGAATTGCGCAAGCAGCAGCTCCGACAACTCGACGGGGCAGGTGTTGACCACTTCGAGGCGGATGGCGCGGCCGTAGTGGCGCGACGTCAGGCCAGAGCGCAGGGCCTGGCGCAGGTCGGTCACATCTTCTTCGTCGACGTCGACGTCGAGATCGGAGTCGCGCGTCACGCGGAACTGCGAAAATGCCTCGACGGTACGGCCGGGAAACAAGGCCGCCAAGTGCGCCCGGATCACGCTGGACAGCAGCACGAAGCATTGCTGACCTTGCTCGCAGAGCGCATCGGGCAGGCGGATCACCCGCGGTAACGCGCGCGGGACCTTGACGATCGCGATGCGGTTCTCGCGGCCGAAGGCGTCGCGACCGCCCAGCCGAACGATGAAATTCAGGCTCTTGTTGGCCACCAGCGGGAACGGATGCGCCGGGTCCAGGCCCACCGGCACCAGAGCCGGCCGCACCTGCCCGGCGAATAGGCGGGCCACCCAGCGCCGCTGCGCGGCATTGCGCTCGGCATGGTTGAGGATCACGAGGCCGGCCCGCGCCAGTGCCGGCATCACCTGCTCGTTGAACAGCGCGTACTGCTCGTCGATCAGGCGGTGCGCGCTCGACGCCAGCGCGTCCAGGTCGCGCCGAAAGGCGGCGCCATCCGACGCCCGCATGGCCTCGAGGTAGTCGGCAAAGCGCACCTCAAAGAACTCGTCGAGATTCGACGACACGATGGTGATGTAGCGCAGGCGCTCGAGCAGCGGCACGTCGGCACGTTCGGCCTGCGCCAGGACGCGGCGGTTGAAGGCAAGGATGGCCTGCTCGCGGTTGAGCAGCACCGCTGGCGTCGACACCGCCCGGCTGCCCATGGCGGCATCGTCCCCCGGCGCGCGCTCATCCGTCATTCATCGAGTTTATGAAGCTTTTGCGACAGGAGAGTGACAGCGCCAGCGGCGACGGACGGGCGAGCCTCAGTGCGCCCGGTCCCAGTTGGCCCCGAAACCGACCTCGGCCAGCAGCGGCACGCTGAACTGGGCCACGCTGGCCATCAGGTTCGGCACTTCGGACTTGACCCAGTCGATTTCGGCCTCGGGCACCTCGAAGACCAGTTCGTCGTGGACCTGCATCACGATGCGGGTAGCGCGGCGTGCGCGATCGATGGCCACCTGGACGGCAATCATTGCCAGCTTGATCAAGTCGGCTGCCGTGCCCTGCATCGGCGCATTGATGGCCTGGCGCTCGGCGCCGGCGCGGCGCGGCCCACTGCCGCCCTTGATCTCGGGCAAGTAGATGCGGCGGCCGAAGAAGGTCTCGACGTAACCACGCTCGGCGGCGAGCGCCTTGGTCTGGTCCATGTAGCGCTTGACGCCGGCAAAGCGGGCGAAATAGCGCTCGATGTAGTCCTTGGCCGCCTTCTGCTCGATGCCCAGGGCCTGGGACAGGCCAAACGCACCCATGCCGTAGATGAGGCCGAAGTTGATCGTCTTGGCGTAGCGGCGCTGCTCGCTGCCGACCTCACCGAGCGGCACGTTGAAGACCTCGCTGGCGGTTGCCCGGTGCACGTCCAGGCCCTGGCTGAAGGCGCGCGTCAGGCCTTCGTCGCCGGAGATGTGGGCCATGATGCGCAGCTCGATCTGTGAATAGTCGGCACTCGCGATGACATGCCCGGGCGGCGCGATGAAAGCCTCGCGCACGCGCCGGCCTTCGGGCGTGCGGATCGGGATGTTCTGCAAATTCGGGTCGTTGCTCGACAGGCGCCCCGTCACCGCCACCGCCTGCGCATAGCTGGTGTGGACGCGACCGGTGCGTGGATTCACCATCAGCGGCAGCTTGTCGGTGTAGGTGCCCTTGAGCTTGGCGAAGCCGCGGTGCTGGAGGATCTTCGCCGGCAGCGGGTAATCGGCCGCGAGCTCGTCCAGGACCTCCTCGTCGGTCGACGGCGCGCCGCTGGCGGTCTTGCGCTTCACCGGCAGACCGAGCTTGGTGAACAGGATCTCGCCGATCTGCTTCGGGCTGCCGAGGTTGAAGGGCTGGCCCGCCAAACCGTAGGCCTCCTGCTCGAGCGCGAGCATGCGCTCGGCGAGCTCGCGGCTTTGCGTCGCCAGCAGGGCGGCATCGATCAGCACGCCATGGCGCTCGACACGGGCCAGCAGTGCGCTGGTCGGCATCTCGATGCTCTCGTACACGAAGCGCAGCCCTGGCTCGGCTTCGAGTTGCGGCCACAGGGTCTGGTGGACCTGCAGGGTCATCTCGCTGTCTTCGCCCGAGTACTCGGCCGCCTTGCCGACCTCGACCTGGGCGAAGGGGATCTGGTTCGCGCCCTTGCCGCACAGATCCTCGTAGGACAGGCCCTTGCGACCGAGGTGCCGCTCGGCGAGCTTTTCCAGGCCATGCGGCAAGTGCGCTTCGAGCACATAGCTCTGCAGCAAGGTGTCCTGGGTATAGCCACGCACCGCGATGCCGTGATTGGCCAGCACATGGGTGTCGTACTTGATGTGCTGGCCGACCTTGGCTGCAGCCTCGTCTTCGAGCCAGGGCTTGAGTTGCCCCAGCACGGCGTCGAGCGGGAGCTGCTCGGGCACGTCGCCGTAGTTGTGGGCCAGGGGCACGTAGGCCGCCTCGCCGGGGACCACGGCGAAGGAGATGCCGACGATGTGCGCCGTCATCGCATCGAGCGAGCTGGTCTCGGTGTCGAGCGCGACCAGTGGCGCGGCACGCAACTTCGCCAGCCAGTGGTCGAGACGGTCCTGGGTCAGGATGGTTTCGTAGTGCCGGGCGAGCTCCTGGGTCGCGCCTGCAGGTGCGTTCGGCGCCTCCTTCGGTTCTCGCGGCGGGGTCGCTGGAGCGGCCGTGTCGGCCACCGGCTCGAGCTCGCGTTTGAAGGCGCGAAATCCGTAGCGGCTGTAGAAGTCGAGCAGGGCCTCGCGGTCGACGTCGCGCAAGGCCAGGGCATCGAGAGAAGGCCAACCCGCGACTTCGGCCGACAGATCGCAATCGGTGACGACGGTGACCAGCTTTTTCGCCATCGGCAGCCAATCGCGCGCCCGGCGCAGGTTCTCGCCGACCGCGCCGCCGATGCGGTCGGCCGCGGCCACCACGGCGTCGAGCGAGCCGTGCTCGGCCAACCACTTGACGGCGGTCTTGGGCCCGACCTTGTCGACGCCGGGCACGTTGTCGACGCTGTCGCCGACCAGCGAGAGGTAGTCGACGATCAGGGTCGGTGGCACCCCGAACTTGGCCTGCACGCCCGGCACGTCGAGCCTCTCGTTGCTCATCGTGTTGATCAGGGTCACCTGCTCGTTGACCAGCTGAGCCAGGTCCTTGTCTCCGGTGGAGATGATCACCCGATGCCCGCTCTCGGCGGCACGCCGCGCCAAGGTTCCGATGGCATCGTCGGCCTCGATGCCGGGCGGCTGCAGGACCGGCCAACCGAGCAGGCGCACCGCCTCGTGGATCGGCTCGATCTGCTGCGCCAGAGCCTCAGGCATCGGCGAGCGGTTGGCCTTGTATTCAGGGTACCAATCGTCACGAAATGTCTTGCCTTTGGCATCGAAGACACAGACAGCGTGCTCCGCCTCGTTTTCCGCCCGCAACTTCTTCAGCATCGCGATGAAGCCGTGGATGGCCCCAGTGGGGAACCCACCGGGGCCTGTCAGACTCGGAAGTGCGTGGTAGGCCCGGTACAGGTAGCTCGAACCATCGACTAGCAACAGCACAGGCATCTCGGTGGGGCGGGCGGTTTCACTCATGACAATCATTGTCGCCGTGTCGCGGCGCCCTCAGCGCCCGGGCCTCGGTAGAATCGACGCCATGAAAGTGCTGCTCGCATCGACCCTGATCTCGCTCGCCCCGGGCATGCTGCTTGCGCAGGAACGCGACCCTGCCGAGCCAAAGGTACAGCACGTGGTGATCGAGGACGACGCCGTGCGCATCGAGGAGTTGCGGGTCCGCGGCCTCAGCGTCAGCCTGGTCGTCAAGCCCAAGAACGCCGCCGAGTACGAAGTCGTTCCGACCCCGGGCGGACGCGACCCGTCGTTTGGCCGCGGTGGCAGCCAGGGGGCGGCCGGCAAACGCGTGTGGAACGTCCTCAAGTTCTGAGCCCGCGCCGGATCGCTCGCTGATGGCAGTCTTCACCGAGGTCTCGGTCGATGAGGCGAGTGCGTTCGTCGCGCGCCTGGGCATCGGCGACCTGACGGCGTTCAAAGGCATCCAGGCCGGCATCGAGAACAGCAACTTCTTCGTCGACACCGAGCAGGCCGGCATCAAGCGGCAATGGGTGCTGACGGTCTTCGAACGCCTCAGTTTCGAGCAACTGCCCTTCTACCTGCAGCTGATGCGCCACCTGGCGCGATGCGGCATCCCGGTGCCGGCGCCGCAGGCCGACAGCAGCGGCGCGATCCTGCACACCTTGAAGGGGAAGCCGGCGGCCCTGGTCGACAAGCTCAGCGGCGGCCACCAGTTGGCGCCCGATGTCGACCATTGCACGCAGGTCGGCGCGATGCTGGCGCGCATGCATCTGGCGGGGCAGGATTTCGCTCTGTCCCAACCCAATCTGCGTGGCCTGGCCTGGTGGGCTGAGACCGTGCCGCTGGTCCGGCCCTTCCTCGACGACGAACATCGCGCGCTGATCGACGGTGAACTCGGATTCCAGCAGCAGCTCGCTGCCTCGCCCGCCTACGCCGGCCTGCCTCGCGGCGCCATCCACGCCGACCTGTTCCGCGACAACGTGATGTTCGATTCCGGTCCGGTCGGCCACGAGAAGCTGTCAGGCTTCTTCGACTTCTACTTCGCGGGCGTCGACACCTACCTGTTCGATATCGCGGTGTGCCTGAACGACTGGTGCATCGACCTGGCCAGCGGGGCGATGGCCGACGACCGCGCCCAGGCCTTCGTCGCCGCCTACGCCGCGGTGCGCCCGCTGACGTCAAACGAGCGCCGCCTGATGCCCGCCCAGCTGCGCGCGGCGGCCTTGCGCTTCTGGCTGTCTCGACTCTGGGATCTGCACCTGCCGCGCGACGCGAGCCTGCTCAAGGCCCATGACCCGACGCATTTCGAACGTGTGCTGCGCGCACGCGTCGCCGAGCCCTGGCATCCCGAGTCGCCATGACGCGCCGGACACACTCGTCGGTCGAGGGGCTCCAGTGACGCTGCGCATACTCGACGCCAAGCCACGCGATGGCGCCGCCTGGGTCAGCCGCGCCTTCGCGCTGTTCCTGAAGAAGCCGCTGGCCTTCACAGCCCTGTTCGGGCTGTTCTTGTTCGCCGCGCTGGTCCTGCTGCTGCTGCCCTATGCCGGCGCGGTACTGCTGCTGATGGCCCTGCCCCTGCTGGGCCTGGGCTTCATGATCGCCGCGCGCTCGGCGCTGGGGGACGGCCCGGTGCATGTGGGCCAGTTGCTCGAACCCCTGCGCGGTGGCAGCGCGATAGCCGTCGCCCGGCGCAAACCTCTCTTGCTGCTGTGCGGCCTGTACGCGGCGGCCACCGCACTGGTGATGCTGGTCAGCGACGTCGTCGACGGCGGCAGCTTCGAGCGTCTGCAACTGCTGCTGGCATCGGCGCGCGACGCCGCCAAGCAGCAGGAGCTCGACGCCCTGCTCGACGACGACAGCCTGCTCGCCGGTTTGTCGCTGCGCCTGGGCGGCACCGCGCTCCTGTCGATCCCGTTCTGGCATGCGCCGGCCCTGGTCTGGTGGCAAGGTCAGGGCGTCGCCCAGTCGCTCTTCTCGAGCACGCTGGCTTGCTGGCGCAACCGCGTCGCGTTCCTGGTTTACGGCCTGGCCTGGGTCCTCACGATCGTGGTCTTCGGCGTGCTCGCAGGTAGCCTCTTTGCGCTGATCGGGGCACCGCAGCTGGTCACCCTGGCCGCCGTGCCGGCAGGCCTGATGTTCTCGACCGCGTTCTACGTCTCGCTGGTCTTCACCTACCAGGGATGCTTCGGCGACGCCTCGCAGGTAACCCCGAACTGATGCGCGGCCGGCGCGGGGCGCGAAGGCAAGCGCGCGTCAGTTGACGGGCGTCAACTTGGCGATCGCCAGCTGCAACCACTTCGCACCGTGGCGGCCGAAGTTGACTTGGGCGCGTGCGTCGTCGCCCTGCCCCTCGAGCGTCAGGATCACGCCTTCGCCAAACTTGGTGTGAAAGACGCTCTGGCCCGAGCGCAGACCGTGCGCGGGGGGCATCTTGGTGGCAAATGCCGGCACCGGCGGCGCGGACGCCACGCGGCCGGCACCGACCATCGATCCCAGACCGCTGCCGCGCGCCCAAGCGCCCTGGTACTCGCGGGCATAGCCCGATCCGAAACCCTGGTTCTTCGGCGTCAGCCACTTCAGCGTAGTCTCGGGCATCTCCTCGAGGAAGCGGCTCTTGACGTGGTAGCGCGTCTGGCCGTGCAGCATGCGGGTCTGGCTGAAGCTGAGGTACAGGCGCTTTCGCGCCCGCGTGATCGCCACGTACATCAGGCGCCGCTCTTCCTCGAGGCCGTCGTGGTCCGACATCGAGTTCTCGTGCGGGAACAGGCCCTCCTCGAGCCCGGTGATGAAGACGGCATCGAACTCGAGGCCCTTTGCGGCATGCACCGTCATCAGCTGCACCGCGTCCTGGCCGGCCTGGGCCTGGTTGTCGCCGGCCTCCAGCGCGGCGTGGGTCAGGAAAGCGGCCAGCGGGCTCATGATCTCGCCCGTTTCGGCGTCGGGGGTCAGGGCTTCGGCCAGCGCCACGTTGCTGCCGGCGATCGAGCCCGGCCCTTGTTCGTCGACCGGCAGCGCGACCGCATCCTTGCCGAAGCCTTCCTGCGTGACGAAGGCCTCGGCCGCGTTGACCAGTTCTTCCAGGTTCTCGATCCGGTCCTGGCCTTCTCTCTCGGTGCGGTAGAACTCGAGCAGGCCCGAGCGCTGCAGCACCGCGTCGATGATTTCGCGCAGGGTCTTGCCACGCGTACCGTCGCGCAATTCGTCGATCAAGCGGTTGAAGCCCAGCAGGTTGCCGCCGCCCTTGCCGGCCACCGCGCCGACGCTCTGGTACAGGCTGCGCCCACTCGATCGCGCCGCGTCCTGCAGCAACTCGAGGGTGCGCGCGCCGATGCCGCGGGCCGGGAAGTTCACGACGCGCAGGAAGCTCGTGTCGTCGTTCGGGTTCTCCAGCAAGCGCAGGTAGGCCAGCGCATGCTTGACCTCGGCGCGCTCGAAAAAGCGCAGCCCGCCGTAGACCCGGTACGGGATGCCGGCATTGAACAGTGCACTCTCGAGCACCCGGCTCTGGGCGTTGCTGCGGTACAGCAGCGCACTCTCCGAGCGCGGCATGCCGCCGCGGTGCAGTTGGCGCAGTTCGTCCAGCACCCACTGCGCCTCGGCGTAGTCGCTCGTCACCTCGACCACGCGAACCGGCTCGCCCGGCCCCGCATCGGTGCGCAGGTTCTTGCCCAGGCGGTGCACGTTGTGCGCGATCAGGCCGTTGGCGGCATCGAGGATGTGGCCGAAGGAGCGGTAGTTCTCCTCCAGCTTGATCACCCGTCGCACGCGGTACTCGCGCTCGAAGTCGGCCATGTTGCCGACGCGCGCGCCGCGGAAGGCATAGATGCTCTGGTCGTCGTCACCGACGGCGAAGACGCTCTGGTCCGTGCCCGGGGGGGCGAACATCTGCAGCCAGCGGTACTGCAGCCGGTTGGTGTCCTGGAACTCGTCGACCAGCACATGGCGGAAGCGATGCTGGTAGTGCGCGCGCAGCGGGTCGTTGTCGCGCAGCAGTTCGACAGTGCGCAGCATCAGTTCGGCGAAGTCGACGACGCCTTCGCGCTGGCATTGCTCTTCGTAGGCCTGGAAGATCTCGGTCAGCTTGCGCGTCTGCTCGTCGCGTTGTTCGATGTCGCGCGGGCGCAGGCCATCGTCCTTGCTGCCCGCGATGAAGTACGCCACCTGCTTGGGCACGAATCGCTCCTCGTCGAGGTTCATGCCCTTGATCACGCGCTTGACGGCCGACAACGAGTCGGCGCTGTCCAGAATCTGGAACGACTGCGGCAACCCGGCCAGCTTCCAGTGCGCGCGCAGGAAGCGGTTGCACAGGCCATGGAAGGTACCGATCCACATCCCGCGCACGTTCAGCGGCAGCATCGTCGTCAGCCGCGTCAGCATTTCCTTGGCAGCCTTGTTCGTGAAGGTCACCGCCAACAGGCCACCGGGCGAGACTTGCCCGGTGTTGAGAAGCCATGCGATGCGCGTCGTCAGCACACGCGTCTTGCCCGAGCCTGCGCCGGCCAGGATCAGCGCCGGCTCGGCCGGCAGCGTCACGGCAGCATGTTGCTCCGGATTGAGGTGGCGCAGCAGGCGATCGTTGGTGGCAGCGGGAGAGAATTCATCTGAGGGCAAGGACATGCGGCGATTCTAGGAGTCATGCGGCACGTTACCTGCTTCTCACACTGACACGCCATGATGTGCAGCATCGATGTTTCGCCGCGGTAACCGTTCGACCCCGATCAGCCTGGCCCTGCAAGGCGGCGGCGCGCATGGTGCATTCACCTGGGGCGTGCTCGACGCCCTGCTCGAGGACGGGCGCTTCCCGGTCAGCGCGGTCAGCGCCACCAGCGCCGGCGCCATGAACGCGGTGGCGCTGGCGCACGGTTTCGCGGCCGGTGGTGCTGACGGCGCGCGCGAGGCGCTGGCGACGTTCTGGCGAGCCGTCGGCACCAGCGTGTCCTTCGACGGCCTGTTGGTAGGCAGCAGTGCGAGCCCGGGGTTCGCGCCCGCGGCCCGGCTCTTCATGCACTGGGCCAGCCTGATGTCGCCGCTGCAGTTGAATCCACTCGGGCTGAATCCATTGCGCGAGGTGCTCGTCGCGCAGATCGACTTCGAACGCCTGCGCCGGGCCGATGCGATCCGACTCTTCATCGCCGCAACCCATGCCAACAGCGGTCGCCTGCGCTTGTTCGAGAACGGCGACCTGAGCGTCGACGCCGTGCTCGCCTCGGCCTGCCTGCCCTCGCTGCAGCACGCGGTGCTGATCGACGGCGAGCCTTGGTGGGACGGGGGCTACAGCGCCAACCCGGCGCTGTTCCCGCTGGTGCGCAGCGGCGTGCCGGACCTCCTGATCGTGATGCTGAGCCCCCTGATCTATGCCGCGGCGCCAACCAGTGCCGAGGAGATCCGGGCCCGGGCCCTCGAGTTCACCTTCAATGCATCTTTCCTGCGTGAAGCGACACTGCTGGCCGAGTCCTGCGCCGCGGCGCGCGCCTCGCTGTGGCCCTTTGGCCGCCTCGAGCGGCGCCTGGTGCGCCTTCGCACCCATCTCATCGACAGCGAGGCGGTGCTGGCCGGGCTGACCCAAGAGTCGCGCCTGATCGCCCACCTGCCATTTCTTGAGAGCCTGCGCGATCTCGGGCGCGACCGGGCACAGCGCTGGCTGGCAACCACCGCGGCCCGGGTCGGTCGCGGTTCGAGCGTCGAGTTGGCACAGTTGTTTGCCGCACCGGGAAGGTAGTCACCCCACCCAGCGCAACGTGCTGCGGCCGCGTAGAATCGGCCACCGGGCCCATATTCAGGCGCCCGGCTTTCGTTTTCCGGCCAGCGCACCAGCGCCAGTCCGGAATGCGGCAGACCGGCACCCGGTCAAGCGCTCGCAATCCCTTCATTGCTGGAGCGAACCTGATGGAAATCTTCGACTACGACAACATCCTGTTGCTGCCGCGCAAGTGCCGCGTGCAGAGCCGGGCTGAATGCGACACCTCGGTCGAATTCGGCGGCCGCAGATTCAAGCTGCCGGTAGTACCCGCGAACATGAAGACCGTGCTCGACGAGCCCATCGCCGTGCAGTTGGCGCGAGGCGATCACTTCTACGTCATGCACCGCTTCGACCTCGACAGCGTGGCCTTCGCGCAGCGCATGCGCAAAGCCGAGCTGTTCGTCTCGATCAGCGCCGGCGTCAGAGACAGCGACCGCGAGGTGATCGACCGCCTGGCCGCCGACGGCGTCGGCGCCGACTACATCACGATTGACATCGCGCACGGCCACGCCGAGAGCGTGCGGGCGATGATCGAGCACATCAAGGCGAAGCTGCCCAAGGCGTTTGTCATCGCCGGAAACGTCGCGACGCCCGAGGCAGTGATCGACCTGGAAAACTGGGGTGCCGATGCGACCAAGGTCGGCGTCGGCCCGGGCAAGGTTTGCATCACGAAGTTGAAGACGGGCTTCGGCACCGGCGGCTGGCAGCTCTCGGCGCTGAAGTGGTGCGCCCGGGTGGCGACCAAACCGATCGTTGCCGACGGTGGCATCCGTCACCACGGCGACATTGCCAAGAGCGTGCGCTTCGGCGCCGCGATGGTGATGGTCGGCTCGCTCTTTGCCGGCCACGAAGAGAGCCCCGGCCAGACCGTCGAGGTCGACGGCAAGCTGTACAAGGAGTACTACGGCAGCGCCTCGGACTTCAACAAGGGCGAATACAAGCATGTCGAAGGCAAGCGCATCCTCGAGCCGATCAAAGGCTCTCTTTCCGACACCTTGCGCGAGATGCGAGAGGACCTCCAGAGCTCCATCAGCTACGCTGGCGGCACCCACCTCACCGACCTGAAGAAGGTCAACTACGTCGTGCTGGGCGGCGAGAACGCCGGCGAGCACCTGTTCATGTAGCGCGGCCGTGGCGCCGCGTCGGCAGGCGCAGCGTCACCAGCTCTTCAGCGGCGGTCGGGTGCACCGCCAGCGTCACGTCGAGATCGTCCTTGGTGGCGCCCAGCGTCAGCGCGATGCCCAGCAGCTGGATCATCTCGGCCGCATCCGCGCCGACGAGGTGACAGCCGAGCACACGGCCATCGCTGCGCCGGACCACCAGTTTCATCAGCGTGCGTTCGTCGCCACCAGCGAAGGCCGTCTTCATGCTGCGAAAGGCGGTGCTGTAGATGTCAATGTCGGCGTGGGCAGCCAGCGCCTGGGCCTCGGTCAGACCAACGGTGCCGACTTCGGGCGTCGTGAAGACGGCGGCCGGCACGATCGCCTGCGCACCGAGGTGCGACAGGCGTGTGCTGGCGCCCCCGAAGGCCGCATCGGCGTAGGCCTGGCCCTCGCGCACCGCGGCGGGTGTCAGCTGCACGCGATGGGTCACGTCGCCGACGGCGTGGATGTGGGCCACCGAGGTCTGGCCGTCGATGGCGACCAGCACCTCGCCGGCCGCGCCGAGCGCGACGCCCGCGGCCTGGAGGCCGAGCTCGGCCGTATTCGGGCGGCGGCCGAGCGCGCGCAGGACGGCGTCGGCTGCGATCACGTGGCCATCGTCGAGGCGCACTGCCAGGGCCGCATCGCGGCGCTCGATCGCCGCAAGCGCCGCGCCGGGAACGAAGCGGATGCCCTGCGCGGCGAGCAGTTCCTGCAGGTGGACCCGCACATCGTCGTCGAAGCCGCGCAACAGCTTGTCGCCGCGCATCACGACCGTGACCTCGGAGCCGAGCCGGTTCAGCAGGCAGGCGAATTCGAGCGCGATGTATCCGGCGCCTTGGACGAGCACGCGTCGCGGTTGCGCAGGCCAGTCGAAGAGTTCGTCCGAACTCGAGGCCAGTTCGCCGCCCGGGATGTCGGGCGTCATCAGCGGTGCAGCGCCGGTGGCGATCAGGATCCGTTGCGCCCGAAGGCGCTCGCCGCTGCCAATCAGTTGCACGGTGTGTGCGTCGAGCAGCAGCGCGCGATCGGCGTGAAGGCTCACCCCGGCGCGCAGCAAGGTGTCGGTGTAGACGCCTTCGAGCCGCGCCACCTCGGCGTGCACCTGGCGCATTAGAGCGGGCCACGAAAATGTCGGCGGCGCCGGCAGTTGCCAGCCGAAGGCCGTGGCATCGTCCATAGCCTGGGCGAAGCGCGAGCCCAGCACCATCAATTTCTTCGGCACGCAGCCGCGGATGACGCAAGTTCCGCCGACGCGGTGCTCCTCGGCCAAGGCCACGCGCGCCCCATGCTGCGCGGCGACCCGTGCGGCGCGTACGCCGCCCGAGCCGCCCCCGATCACGAACAGGTCGACCTGCTGCATCAAGAACCCCCTGCCAGCCCGAAACGGGCCCCAGAGTGTCGCCTGCGGCGGGAGGACCTTTCAGTGTGCCGACATCCCGGTGCGCTCGGCACCGTCGGCGCCGGTATAGCGGATGCGGCGCGGGGCCAGGCGCGACTGCGGCTGCTCGCGCAGGGCCGTACCGGCCGGACAGGCGCCGTTGTCTGCGTGGTGCGCCGCGGCCACCAGCAGCGCATCGCCGGTGTCGCCGATCGGGCGACTGAAGTCCTCGGACACCAGGCAGGTGGCCTGGAAGCCGTCGAAGTAGCGCCCTTCGCTGCGTGCATTGACGCTTTCGAAGTTGACGACGCTGTAGGTCGTGCCGCAGGTGTCGCTCTGCGGCAGGAAACCCACCGGCTTGCCGCAGGTGGTGTCGCCGATCGCGACGACCTGCACACCGACGCCGTGCAGGCCGTTGATGACCTGCTCGCTGGCCGAACATGTGCGCGGCCCGACGAGAACGTAGACCTTGGCGAAGCCGGACCAGGCCGCTGGGTTGCCGAAGTGCAAGGTCTCGTTGTTCGCGCTGCGCTTGTCGTTGTAGAGCAGGCGCGCAAACACTTGCCCGTCGGCGCGCGAGCCGGCGGCATACGAAGCCACGCTGCCGCCGAGAGAAACCAGGCCGCCGCCGTTGTAGCGCAGGTCGAGTACCAGTTCCTGCACGTTGCTGGCCTTGAAGCTGGCGAAGGCGTCGGCCAGCGGCGTGTCCGCCTGCCCGATCATGTCCTTCACCGTCACATAGCCGAGCGAGCGGCCGTTGGCAGTCTGCAGGATGCGCGCGTTCTGCACCGGCGTCAGGCTGAAGACGGCGGCCGCGAGTGTCACTGTGCGATCGATCTCGAGCGCATTGCGCAAAACCAGGGTCAGCCGATCTCCCACGGCGTTGGGCGTCAGCGCATTGAAGTCGAGCGTGCTGATCAGGGTCGATGCTGCGACCCCGTTGATCGACATCACGCGATCGCCGCGAACGATGCCGGCCGCCGCGGCCGGCGAGGCAGGCTCGATGTAGCGCACGTAGAGCGGCTGGGTGGGCAGCGGCGTCGGCTCGGTGACTTCAATGCCCGCCACTGCAACACCGTAGCCCAGGGTCTGGCCGTCGCCGAAGAAGCGATTGAAGCTCTCGGTGCTCTGAAAGCCGCTGTAGCGGTCGGCTGGCCAGCGCATGCCGGCCGGGGCGCCAGGCATCGGATCGCCCCCGCCGTAGAGCAATGCATCGAAGTAGGCCTCGACCGTGCTGAAGGCGGCCGGCGACGGCCTCGGGCCCAGCGCGTACCAGAAATACCAGTCGTCCATGTAGCCGCGCAACCAGTCCTGCCGGGACTCCACGCTGCAACTCTGCGGTGGCGGAGGGCCCGCATCGTCGCCACTCCCACCGCAAGCGGTCAGCAGCAAAGGCATGGCGACCGCCAGGCTCAACCATCGTCGAAGGGCATTCACTGTCATGGGAGGAGTTTCCTCGAAGGCTGCGGTGGATAGGCGGCAAGATGCACGACCTAGAATCCGGCAACCCCCGAGACCCCGCGCGCGTTGACAGCGTTTTCCGTCGGCGCGCGCCGTCCCTGTTTTGCCCATGACCGAACTCGCCAAGTCTTTCGAGCCCGCCGCCATCGAGGCGAATTGGGCACCGCTGTGGGCCGCACCCGGGCTGTTCGCGCCGACGCTCGACGCCGCCAAGCCCTCGTTCAGCATCCAACTGCCGCCACCGAACGTGACGGGCACGCTGCACATGGGGCACGGCTTCAACCACACGATCATGGATGCGCTGTCGCGCTACCACCGCATGCGCGGCTTCAACACGCTGTGGCTGCCGGGCACCGACCACGCAGGCATCGCGACGCAGATCGTCGTCGAGCGTCAGTTGCAGGATGAGGGCAAGTCGCGCCATGACATCGGGCGCAAGAATTTCGTCGCCCGGGTCTGGGAGTGGAAGCAGGAGAGCGGCAACATCATCACCGGCCAGATGCGGCGCATCGGCGACACGGTGGATTGGAGCCGTGAGTACTTCACGATGGATGCGACGCAGTCGGCCGCCGTCAACGAGACCTTCGTGCGCCTGTTCGAGGAAGGCC
>DATDES010000249.1:0-18071 GCA_036522975.1 Burkholderiaceae bacterium
GCCGGGTGGGCATGGCCCAGCCCGTTCACCGCGATGCCGGCGAGGCCGTCGAGATATCGCTTGCCGGCGGTGTCCCAGAGCCACGCGCCCTCGCCACGGGCGAAAGCGACCGGTTGCGGGGCATACGTCTGCATCAGGTGCGAAGCGGTCATGTGCGCTCCTTGGTCGAACACTGCCGAGCGAGGTCCCCAAACGAGAACGGCGGCCTGGGCCGCCGTTCGGGAACGGCGATTATGCCCTAGGCGCTGGGGGCGGTCAGCGCCTTGATCTGGCGGGCCAGGCGGCTCTTGTGCCGCGCGGCCTTGTTCTTGTGGATGATGCGCTTGTCGGCGATCGCGTCGATCGTCGACTGCTCGGCGCGCAGCGCCGCCTCGGCGGTCTTGGCGTCGCCTGTGGCGATCGCCTTCTGCACCTTCTTGATCGCGCTGCGCAGCGTGGTGCGCAGGCTCATGTTCGCGGTGCGCTGCTTGGTCGACTGCTTGGCGCGCTTGGCGGACTGCTTGGTATTCGCCATGAAAGTGGGTCCTGTCCTGAAAGAGTGAAAGCGGTGTGCCCGGGGAAGCCTGCTATCATACACCACTTGTCCATATAAAACAAAGGCCTGGACCGCTCCGCGTGAACCTGCTGAAAGCCGCCGCTTCGGTGAGCGCCATGACGCTGCTGTCGCGGATCTCGGGCTTCGCGCGCGACGTTCTGCTCGCCGTCACTTTCGGCGCCGGCGCACTGACCGACGCCTTCTTCGTCGCCTTCCGCATCCCCAACCTGCTGCGGCGCCTGTTCGCCGAAGGGGCGTTCTCACAAGCCTTCGTGCCGATCCTGGCGGGCACACGGGCCCGCGAGGGAGACGAGAGCACCCGCTTGCTGATTGACGCCGTGGCCACAGTGCTGGCCTGGGCCCTGCTCGTTACTTGCGCGGTGGGCGTGCTCGCGGCGCCGGTGATCGTGTGGTTGATGGCCTCGGGGCTGGCCCAATTCGACGACGCGGTGCTGATGACGCGCTGGATGTTTCCTTACATCGGCTGCATGTCACTGGTTGCGCTGGCAGCGGGCATCCTCAATTCCTGGAAGCGATTTGCCGTACCTGCGGCCACGCCGGTGCTACTCAATCTGGCAGTGATTGCTGCGGCTTGGTGGGGCGTGCCGCAGTTCGAGGCCTGGGGCGTCGCGCCGGTCTACGCGTTGGCCGCCGGGGTGATGGTCGGCGGCCTGCTGCAGTTGGCGGTGCAATTGCCTGCGCTGGCCCGCATCGGCTGCTTTCCTCGCATCGGCCTGTCCCCCGCTGCGGTGAGCCGGGCGTGGCGTCACCCGGGCGTGCACCGCGTGCTGAAACAGATGGCGCCGGCACTGCTGGGGGTTTCCGTGGCCCAGATTTCCCTCGTCATCAATACCCAGATCGCGTCTCACGTCGGGGTCGGTGCGGTGTCGTGGCTGACCTTCGCCGACCGCCTGATGGAATTTCCGACTGCGCTTCTCGGTGTTGCCTTGGGCGTGGTTCTGCTCCCGCAGTTGTCGGCCTCGCTGGCCGGCGAGGACCGCGCGCGCTATACCGGTCTGCTCGACTGGGGCCTGCGTCTGGTCGTGCTGCTGGTGCTGCCCTGCGCGGCCGCGCTGCTGGTCTTTCCAGAACCGTTGGTCGCCGTGCTCTACCACTACGGCGCCTTCAGCCCTCGCGACGTGGCGCAGACGGTGCTGGCCCTGCGGGGCTACGGCGTCGGCTTGATCGGCCTGGTGGCCGTGAAGGTGCTCGCGCCCGGCTTCTATGCCCGCCAGGACATCGGCACGCCGGTGAAGATCGCGGTCGCCGTGCTACTGGCCACACAGGCCATGAACCTGGCATTCGTGCCCTGGCTCGGCCATGCGGGACTGGCGCTGTCGATCGGCCTGGGTGCCCTGGTCAATGCGACCTGCCTGTGGTTCGGGCTGCGTCGCGCCGGTGCCTACACACCGGCACCGGGCTGGGCCGGCTTCCTGGCGCGAGTGCTTCTGGCGACGGCAGTGCTGGCGGCCGTCTTGGCCTGGGCCGCCTGGCACATCGACTGGATCGGCCTTGCGGCGCACTGGGTCTGGCGCATCGGCTTGATGGCCGCAGTGCTGTCGGGCGTGGCCCTGCTGTATTTCGGCTTGCTGGCGCTGCTGGGACTGCGGCCGCGGCAGTTCATGCGCCACGCCTGACCTACACTGCAACGGTATGAGTTCGTTGCGCTTCGAGGCGCCCACGCTGCTGGACTACTTTGCCGCGCTGGTGGCCGACGATCGGCAGTTTTCGCTGCTCGAAGCGGCGATCTCCGTGGCCCAGGACGACGATCCTGCGCTCGACGTGCAGAGCGTACTGTCGCAGATCGATGGACTCGCGGCCCGGCTCAAGCAGCGCATCGCCACCGATGCCGGCGCGATGCACCGGCTGCGATCCCTGAACCGCTACTTCTTCCAGGAACTGGGCTTCGCCGGCAACGTGAACGACTATTACGATCCGCGCAACAGCCACCTGCAACATGTGCTTGCCACACGGCGCGGCATCCCGATCACGCTGGCGCTGCTGTTCATCGAGATCGCCCAACAGCTTGGGCTCGATGCGCGTCCGGTGTCCTTCCCGGGGCATTTCCTGGTAAAGCTCAAGATGCCGCAGGGCGAGGTCATCATTGACCCCTTTACCGGGCAGTCGCTGTCGCGCGAAGCCTTGGACGAGCGCCTCGCGCCCTACCGGCATCGTCAGGGACTGGTCGGTGAGTTCGAGGCGCCGCTGGGTCTGTTCCTGCAAGCTGCCAGTGCGCGCGACGTGCTGGCCCGCCTGTTGCGTAACCTGAAGGAGATCCATCGCAGCGCCGAGGACTGGCCGCGCCTGCTGGCGGTGCAACAGCGCCTGGTGGTGTTAATGCCGCAAGCCTGGGAGGAGCGCCGCGACCGAGGCCTGGTCTGGGCTGAACTGGACGAACGCCAAGCGGCGGTCGAGGACCTTCTGGCTTACCTCGAACACCGGCCCGACGCCGATGATGTGCAGGCGCTTGCGCTGCGCCTCGACGATTTGCGCTCGACCGGTTCACCGCGCCTGCATTGAGGCTCGCGACTCCATGACACTCGATTCGACCCAGCGTCGCAGCCTGGCCTGGGCTGGGCTCGCCCTCACGGGCGCGCTGTTGCTTTGGGCGCTGGGGCCGGTGCTCACGCCCTTCATCGTGGCCGCAGTGCTCGCCTATGCGCTTCACCCGGCCGTCGAAGCATTGGTCGTGCGGCGCATTCCTCGCCTCGCCGCTGTAGCTGTCATCGAAATCCTCACGATCACCGCACTGCTTGCGCTGCTGCTGCTGGTGGTGCCGATCATCTCCAGGCAGTTCCCGCTGTTGCGCGACCAGGTGCCCTTGCTGGCTGACAAGTTCAATCAGCATCTCGCGCCGTGGTTGGCGCAGTTCGGGGTGACGTTGACGCTGGATAGCGCCAGCGTCAAAGCCTTGTTCGCCAGACTCTTCGACGCCAATGTGGAAGATTGGGTTGCGGCCGGCCTCAGCTCAGCGCGCATTGGCGGCAGCGTGCTGCTGGCATTCATTGGCAATGCATTCCTGATGCCTGTTGCGCTGTTCTACCTGCTGATCGATTGGTCGCGGTTGGTCGAGCGTGTGCAAGGCCTCATTCCGCCACGGGCGCGTGGCCGCGTGCTGGGTTTCCTTGACGAGTGCGACGGCGTGTTAGGCCAGTACCTGCGGGGCCAGCTGATGGTGATGGGCGCGCTCGCCGTCTACTACAGCGCGGCACTCGGCCTCGCCGGCTTTGATCTCGCCCTGCCGGTGGGCGTTTTCACCGGCCTCGCGATCTTCATTCCGTACCTCGGTTTCGGCCTGGGACTGGCGCTTGCACTACTGGCCGGCGTGCTCCAGTTCGCCAGCTGGTATGGCGTGATCGCGGTAGCGTTGGTCTACGGCATCGGCCAGGTCGGAGAGAGCCTGATCCTGACGCCACGCCTGGTCGGCGAGCGCATCGGCCTCAATCCGCTGGCCGTCCTCTTCGCGCTCCTGGCCTTCGGGCACCTGTTCGGATTTGTCGGCGTTCTGATCGCTCTGCCGGTCAGTGCGCTGATCTTGGTGGCACTGCGACGGGTGCGTGGCGCGTACCTCGGCAGCCGCCTATACCTGGGTTGAGCCTGATGCGTCAGATCCCTCTTGCGATCGGCCCGGCACCGGTGCAGACCTTTGATGGTTTCGTGCCGGGTGCCAACGCGGCAGCGCTGGCCCACCTGCGCGCGCTGGCTGCATCGCTGCCGCACACGGCGGCCCCGGTTTATCTGTGGGGCCCGCACGGCAGCGGCAAGACACACCTCCTGCGGGCACTGGCAGAGGACGCCCGGCAGCGCGGACTGCGAGTCACATGGATCGATGCCTCGTGCCCCTTGCCATGGGAAGTCGACGCCCCGGCGGCGCTGTTGCTGCTGGATGGTTGCGATGCGTTCGATGCGGGCCAGCAGCAGGCGGCCTTCAGCGCGTTCATCGAAGCCGCCGCATCCGGGCTGGCCATTGCCGCGGCCGGGACGCTGCCTCCGGTGGACTTGCCCTTGCGCGATGACCTGCGTACCCGCCTGGGCTGGGGCCATGTCTTTGCCCTCGGGCCCCTGGCCGAGGGCGATACCCGTGCCGCGCTGCGACGCGAGGCCGACCGCCGGGGCATCTTTCTGTCCGACGAGGTGATGGACTACCTGCTGACGCGCTTCTCGCGCGACATGCAGCACCTGATGATCCTGCTCGATCGGCTTGACGAGTTTGCGTTGTCGCAGCACCGCGCGGTGACCGTCCCGCTGCTTCGTCGCATGTTCGAGCAGGAGGGCGCCACGCTGTGAATCTGGCCCTGTTCGACCTCGACGGTACCTTGATCGAAACCGACTCCGACCACGCCTTCGGCGAATTCATGGTCGCCATCGGCTGGGTCGACGGCGATGCCTTCAAGCGCCGCAACGATGGCTTCTACGAAGATTACCAGGCCGCAAGGCTCGACATTGGCGCCTATATCGATTTCGCGACCGCCCCGTGGCGCGATCGATCCGCCGATGCAGCGCTGGCGATGCGCGAGCGCTTCATGCGCGAGTGCATTCAGCCGGCGCTCGGTGAGCGAGCGATGGCGCTGGTGCGCGGTCATCGCGAGGCGCACGATCGCGTCGCCATCGTCACGGCCACCAACGAGTTCATAACCCGCCCCATCGCCGATGCGTTCGGCGTGGACGACCTGATCGCGGTCGAACTGGCGCGCGACGACAATGGCGCGGTGACGGGCGCCATCCACGGCGTGCCGTCGTTTCGCGAAGGCAAGATCGTGCGTGTCGAACAATGGTTGGCCGCCCAGGGACTCCGGCATGCGGACTTCGATCGCATCACCGTCTACAGCGATTCGACCAACGACCTGCCATTGCTCGAATGGGCCACCCACCCGGTGGCCACCAATCCCGGGCCGGCCCTGGCCACGATCGCGAGCGACCGCGGCTGGCCTGTCCTGTACCTGTTCAAAGAAGAACAAACATGATTCGAAAATTCATCGACAAGTTGCTGGGCAAGGCCAGCGCCACGGGCGGCCGGGGGGCGCGAGTACCGCTCGGCAAGCGCGTCGAGGTTGCCGCTGCGGAGCATGGCATCAACCCTGAATTGCTCGACGAACGTGCCGTGAAGGTGGTTCGCACGCTGCAGGAGGCTGGACACGCGGCCTACATCGTCGGCGGTGCGGTGCGCGACCTTCTGGTCGGGCGGCGGCCGAAGGACTTCGATGTCGCGACCGATGCCACGCCCGAGCAGGTGAAGGCGTTGTTCCGCCGCGCCTTCATCATCGGCCGACGCTTTCGCATCGTGCACGTGATTTTCGGCCGCGGTCGTGAGCATGAGGTGATCGAAGTCTCGACCTTCCGTGCCTACCTCGATGCCGAACAGGCTGAGCAGGTGGGGGGCCACGAGAAGAGCTCGAAGAGCGAACTGGCGGGCAAGAGCCACGTGGTCGATGCCGCCGGCCGCGTGTTGCGCGACAACGTCTGGGGCCCGCAGATCGAAGACGCCGCACGGCGTGACTTCACGATCAACGCGATGTACTACGACCCGCTGACACAGACCGTGGTCGACTATCACGGCGGCATCAGGGACATCAAGAAGCGGGCGCTGCGCATGATCGGCGATCCGGCCACGCGCTACCGCGAGGACCCGGTGCGCATCATCAGGGCGGTGCGCTTTGCGGCCAAGCTCGGATTCGACATCGAGCCGGCCAGCCGCGCGCCGATTCGTGAGATGGCGGCGCTGCTCGACAACGTGCCGAGCTCAAGACTGTTCGACGAACTGTTCAAGCTGCTGCAAACTGGCCATTCGCTGGCCAGCGTGGCTGAACTGCGCAAGCAGGGTCTGCAGCGCCAGTTCCCGCTGCTCGAGCCCTTGATGACCGACGGCGTCAAGCACAAGAACCAGCGCGTGCAGTTCATCGAGGCGGCGCTGGCCGACACCGATGCGCGCGTCGAGCAGGACAAGGGCGTGGCGCCGAGCTTTCTCCTGGCCTGCTTGCTCTGGCACGAGGTGCGCGAACGCTGGCAGGTCGCGCGGGACGCCGGCGAGCCTGCGGCGCCGGCGCTGCAGCAGGCCATCGATGCGGTGTTCGACGCCCGCGTCGGCGACATCTCGGGCCGCGGCAAGCTGGGCATCGACATGCGCGAGATCTGGCTGATGCAACCGCGCTTCGAGCGCCGGACGGGAACGACACCGTATGCCTTGATCGAGCAGCCACGGTTCCGCGCCGCCTACGACTTCCTGCGTTTGCGTGCCGATACCGCCCAGGTCGACGACGAGTTGGCTGACTGGTGGGAGGATTTCTCGCTGGGTAGCACGGAAGAGCGCGAGGCCCTGATCGCTGCCGCACGCGAGGCCCAGCGCACACTGCCGCGAGAACCCCGTGAAGCCCGAGAGCCGCGTCAAGCCCGTGCGCCGCGTGAGGCGCGCGCTTCGCCCGATGGCGAGGGCGAAGCCGCTGTGGCTGAGCCCGCGGGAGACGGCGTGCCGGCCAAGAAGCGCCGGCGCCGGCGCCGCAAGTCGGCCGGCAGCGCGACGCCGCCCGGTGACGCGACCGCCTGAAGCCGTCCCCTTGCCATGGTAGGCACCGAACGGGTGTTCGTCGGCCTTGGTGCCAACCTGGGCGACGCCTTGTTCACCGTTCGGGTGGCGTTGACAGACTTGGCGGGCTTGCCGCGGTCCACTTTGGTTGCCCACTCGGCCCTGTATCGCAGCGCGCCGGTTGATGCCGCGGGGCCAGACTTCATCAATGCGGTCGGCGAGTTGCGCACCGAACTGGCACCCAATGAGCTGTTGGCAGCGCTTCAGCGGCTGGAGTCGGCCTTCGGCCGCGAGCGGCCGTATCACCACGCGCCGCGGACTCTCGACCTCGACCTGCTGCTGTATGGCCGGCGCCAACTGTCAGGCGCCGGGCTGACCGTGCCGCACCCGCGCATGCACCAGCGCGCCTTTGTGCTCGCCCCCTTGGCTGAGCTGGCACCGGACTGGGTGCTGGGCAATGGCTGCACCGTGGCCGGGGCGCTGGCCGGTCTGGCCGACCAGCGCATCCAAAGGATCGCCGCATGAGCTCGCTGCCCTTGTCAATCCAGACCTTTGGACTGCTGGCGCTGTCGAACGTGTTCATGACGATTGCCTGGTACGGCCATCTGAAGCACCTGGCAAGCAGCCCCTGGTGGACAGCCGCGCTGGTGAGCTGGGGCATCGCGCTGTTCGAGTACCTCCTGCAAGTGCCGGCCAATCGCATCGGTTACGGCGGCGGTTACAGCCTGGCCCAGCTCAAGATCGCTCAGGAGGTGATCACGCTGGCCGTCTTCGTGCCCTTTGCCGTGGTCTACATGCAGCAGCCGCTGAAGCTTGACTATCTCTGGGCCGCCTTGTGCCTGGTGGGGGCGGTCTACTTCATCTTCCGTGCTTGAGGCGCAGCTACACTCGCGCCCATTCAACGGATCGCAGCCGCGCCGACGCGGCCGGAGGACCCCCCGATGCTCTTCGGCAAGCTGATGCCGCGCGAAGGCAACTTCTTCGAGCTGTTCAATGAGCATGGGCGCTATATCGCCCAAGGCGCGCGGGCCTTCATGGCGATGATCGAGAACTACGCCGATCCGATCGTGCGGCAACAGTACGCCGCTGACGTCGATAGCGCCGAGCGCAATGCCGACAAGATCACCGCCGAGGTCAACCGACTGCTGCACAAGACCTTCATTACGCCGATCGACCGCGAGCAGATTCACGGCCTGATCAACGCCATGGACGACGTGCTCGACCTGCTGCAGGACGCCACTGAAACGATGTCACTGTACGACGTGCGCGAGATCACCCCAGAGGTCGTGCGCCTGGGCGAACTGTCGGTGCGCTGCTGTGAACGGGTGGCCCATGTCGTGACCCTGATGCCCAAGCTCGGACAGGCCGATGTGGCCGAAGCCGCGCTGAAGACCTGCGAGGAGATCGATCACCTCGAGTCCGATGCCGATCGCGTGATGCGTTCGGCGATGAGCCGGCTGTTCCGCGAGCAGGCCGATGTGCGCGAGCTGATCAAGCTGAAGGCGATCTACGAGCAGCTCGAGTCGATCACCGACCGCTGCGAGGATGTGGCAAACCTGATCGAGGGCGTGGTCCTCGAGAGTTCTTGAAGCGATTGCGCTGAAGCCGATGGCTGCAGTCCAGGTTTCGTTCTGGGTGATCGCCCTGCTGGTCGTGCTGGCGGTCCTCTTCGACTTCATGAATGGATTTCACGACGCGGCGAATTCGATTGCCACCGTCGTGTCCACCGGCGTACTGAAGCCGCACCAGGCCGTGGCCTTCGCCGCGTTCTTCAATTTCGTCGCGATCTTCGTCTTTCACCTGAAGGTCGCGGCCACGGTCGGCAAGGGCATCGTGATGCCCGGCGTGGTCGATCACTACGTCGTTTTCGGTGCACTCGTCGGCGCGATCATCTGGAACGTCGTGACCTGGTGGTACGGGATCCCGTCGTCGAGCTCGCATGCGCTGATCGGTGGCATCGTCGGCGCCGTCATGGCCAAGTCGGGTGCCGATTCACTCGTCGCCGCAGGCGTGTGGAAGACGGTGGCCTTCATCCTCGTATCGCCGCTATTGGGTTTCGTCTTGGCGTCGCTGCTGATGGTCGCCGTCGCATGGCTGTTCCGCGGCATCCGACCTCAGAAAGTGGACAGCACCTTTCGCCGCTTGCAGCTGGTGTCGGCAGGGCTGTACAGCCTGGGCCATGGCGGCAACGATGCGCAGAAGACGATCGGCATCATCTGGATGCTGTTGATTGCGACCGGTTATGCCAGCGCGGCCGATTCGCTGCCGCCCGCCTGGGTCATCTGGAGTTGCTACATCGCGATTGCCTTGGGCACGATGTTTGGCGGCTGGCGCATTGTCAAGACCATGGGCCAGAAGATCACGAAGTTGAAGCCGGTCGGGGGCTTCTGCGCCGAGACGGGCGGGGCAATCACCCTGTTCCTGGCTTCGGGCTTGGGCATCCCGGTGTCGACCACCCACACCATCACCGGCGCCATTGTCGGCGTAGGCTCGACACGGCGCGCTTCGGCGGTTCGCTGGGGCGTCGCTGGCAACATCGTCTGGGCCTGGATATTCACGATTCCAGCGTCGGCAGTGATGGCGGCACTGGCCTACTGGATCGGCCGCGCATTGCTCTAGCGTTCACTGGCTTATCGCGCGCGACGCTTCGACCTGCCACTCGAAGTAGCGTTGGCCACTGAAGGCGATGGTAGCCATCAGAGCCGTGGCGCCGACCATCAGCGCCGCGATCACGCCGAGCACCGGTCCCCATGCCGTCGCGTGCGCAGGGGCCCCGGGGTTGTGACGCTCATCCCAGCGCGCGTCTGAGGTCAGGCCGTAGACGATTGCGAACAGCGCGGCTTGGGAGAGCATCAGCCCCAGCAGCGGGAGCAGAACCCATGCCAGTTGATCGTCCTGACCGAGTCCGAGCATGCGGTCCACCCCCCAGAGCCCGGCCGCGGTGGGCAACGGGTGCAGCCAGGCCAGCGTGTCGCGCGCACCGTGCAGGTAGAAGCGATGCAGGCCCAAGCTGCCGCCGAGCAGCGCCAGCCAGGTCGCCAGGGTCTTCGACTTGTAGTGCATCAGCGTTCGTCGCGCGGCGCGTTAGCGCTGCCGTCGCCCAGGCCCTTCTGCATCAAGACCACATCGAGCCAGCGGTCGAACTTCCAGCCGGCAGCCTTGAACCGGCCGGCGGGCTCGAAGCCGCAGGCGCGGTGCACCCCGATCGAGCCGACATTGGACGAGTCCCCGATCACGGCCAGCATCTGTCGCGCGCCGCGCGCCGCGCACTGCGCCAGCAACTCTGCCAGCAGCAGGCGGCCGATCCCCTGGCCTTGCGCAGCGGGATCGAGGTAGATCGAGTCCTCGAGGCAGAACCGGTAGGCGCGGCGCGGGCGAAAGTGGTTGGCGTAGGCATATCCCATCACCTGTCCGGCGTGCTCGGCGACCAGCCAAGGCAGGCCCTTGCCGAGCACATCGTCGCGCCGGCGGGCCATTTCGGACTCGTCGGGGCGGTCGAGTTCGAAGGTGCCGGTGCCGTCGAGCACGGCGTGACCATAAATGCGGGTCAGGGCGGGCAGGTCGACGACCGTGCTCGGGCGGATGATGAGCGGCGACATGGGGAGTACGGCGGCATGAACGTTGAGCGAGTCTATAATGCGCGGTTTTCGGCGACGGCCGGTCAAGCGACTGGCGTATCTACGGCGCCGAGCCGTGTGCAGTGCGGGTAATCGCGGTGCATCTACGGTCTGACCGGCCGGTGTGTCTCCCGGTGCGGCGGACGAATGAATTCGAGTTTCGAGGTCAAAACCCATGGTCGTTATCCGTCTGTCCCGCTCCGGCGCCAAGAAGCGTCCGTTCTACAACATCGTCGTTGCTGACTCGCACGAGCGCCGCGACGGCCGCTTCATCGAGCGCGTGGGCTTCTACAACCCAGTGGCCGCTGGCGGCGAGGAGCCGCTGCGCGTGGCGACCGACCGGATCGCCTACTGGACCGGCGTCGGCGCCCAGGTCTCGCCGACCGTGGCCCGCCTGGTTGGGCAGGCCAAGGCGAGCGCCTGACGTTCACGGGCACGGCCGCATGGCGACGCCGCAGTCGCTACGCGTCGTGCCGGGCGACGGACCGGATTTCCCGGCCGACGCCGTTGAGATCGGCCGGATCGTTGGTGCCTGGGGAATCAAGGGCGCCTTCAAGGTCCAGGCCCACTCCAGTGACCCGCAGGCGCTGTTCTCTTCCAAACGCTGGTTCCTTCAGGCGCCCGATGTGCCCGCTGGCGCGCGGCGCCGGATCAAACCACCTCTCATGCTTCGCATCACGCAGGCACGCGAGCAGGGCGCCATGGTTGTCGCCAGTGCACACGAGGTCGCTGACCGCGATGCGGCTGAAGCGCTCACCGGTTCGCGGGTGTTCATCGCCCGTTCCAGTTTCCCGACCGCCGGAGAGGACGAGTACTACTGGGTCGACCTGATCGGCTTGTCGGTCGTCAATCGTGACGCGGTGGCGCTCGGTACGGTCATCGACCTGATCGACACCGGCATGCACAGCGTGCTGCGCCTGCGCCGCCCCGATGCGGCGGACGATGCGTCACCCGACGAGGCCGAGCGACTGATCCCCTTTGTCGCGTCCTACATCGACACGGTTGACCTCGAGGCCAAGCTGATCAAGGTTGACTGGAGCATCGACTACTGATGCGCTTCGACGTCATCACGCTCTTTCCGGAGCTGTTCGCGCCGCACCTCACTCTAGGGGTGACGCGGCGGGCCTTCGAATCGCGCCAGGTCGAGGTGCGCCTGTGGCCCCTGCGCGAGTTCGGGGAGGGTGCTTACAAGCGCGTCGATGACCGACCCTTTGGCGGTGGGCCGGGCATGGTCCTGCTCGCCCAGCCGCTCGAGGCGGCGCTGGGCGCGGCGGTAAGCGACCGAGGCGGCGAAATGCCGGCGGTGATCCACTTCACGCCTGCGGGCCGCCGATTGGATCAGGCCTTGATTCGAGAGATGGCTGGCGGTCCAGGCGCCGTGCTGGTGTGCGGTCGCTATGAGGCAATCGACCAGCGTTTCTTGGATCGCCACGTGACACTTGAATTGAGTCTGGGCGACTTCGTGCTGTCGGGTGGCGAGCTCCCGGCGCTGGCGCTGCTGGATGCCGTTGCACGGCTGCAGCCCGGCGTCCTGGGTGACGTCCAATCGCACCAGCAGGACAGCTTCGGTGCTAATGGGCTGCTGGACTGCCCCCATTACAGCCGGCCCGAAGCCCTGCCTGGCGCAGCCGGCTTACCGGCGGAGTTGCTATCGGGTCACCACGCCGAGATCGCGCGCTGGCGACGCCAGCGATCGCTCGAGCTGACCGCACGGCGCAGGCCGGACCTGATTGCCGTTGCCAGGGCTGGAGGGCACCTGAGTGCGTCTGATGAGCACTTTCTGGTAACGCTCAGGCTATAATCCCAGGCTTTTCGATCCTCTGCCGGGTCAGCGCAGAGCCTCAGGCTCAGCGCAACTTCCTTCAACAATCCGCCGGCATGATCACCAGGAGAAATACCAGTGGATCTGATCCAAACCCTTGAGCAGGAAGAAATTGCTCGACTCGGCAAGAAGGTACCCGCCTTCGCCCCCGGTGATACCGTCATCGTCAGCGTCAATGTGGTCGAAGGCACGCGCAAGCGGGTTCAGGCCTACGAGGGCGTTGTCATTGCCAAGCGCAACCGTGGCCTCAATTCCAGCTTCATCGTGCGCAAGATTTCCAGCGGTGAAGGCGTCGAGCGGACGTTCCAGCTCTATAGCCCGCTCATCGCCGGCATTGAAGTCAAGCGCCGGGGCGACGTGCGCCGCGCCAAGCTGTACTACCTGCGTGACCGCTCGGGCAAGTCGGCGCGAATCAAGGAAAAACTGGCCTGAACCGGTTGGGATTCACACACCGAAAAGCCGCCTGCGGGCGGCTTTGTCGTTCGCGCCCTATGCTCGGCGCATGAGCCTCGTTGACATGGCCAAGCCTCCGATCATGGACCCGCACGCCGTGCCCGTCTCGTGCACGGATGCCCACCTGCCACCCGTCGGGTCGGAGCAGCTCACCGCGCAAGCGTTGCGCCGGCGATTTGCGTCACCGCCGGCGTGGCAGCCGGAAACGCAGGGCGATGGTCGGCTCTTCGCCGGCCGCGAGCGTGCAGCGGCGTCGGTGCTGGTGCCGCTGGTCGAGCGCGAAGGCGGGATCACCGTGCTGCTCACCCAGCGCACCGCGCACTTGCGCGACCATGCCGGCCAGGTCAGTTTTCCGGGTGGTCGAGCCGAGTCCGACGACGAAGACGCTGTGGCCACCGCCTTGCGGGAAGCGGAAGAGGAAGTCGGCCTGGGGCGCCGGCACATTGATGTCATAGGGTCGCTGCCCGACTACCGCACGGTGACGTTTTTCGACGTGACACCGGTCGTGGCCCTTGTGCGGCCGCCGTTCGAGCTTGCGCTCGACGCCCATGAAGTCGCCGATGCCTTCGAAGTGCCGTTGGCCTTTCTGATGACGCCCGCAAACCACCAGCGTCACCGCTTCGAGCTCGACGGTCATCGGCGCGAATTCCTGTCGATGCCCTGGCCGCGGCCCGAGGGTCGCGGGGACACCTACTTCATCTGGGGCGCTACGGCCGCGATGTTGCGCAACCTGTACCGTTTCCTCAGCGCCTGAGATCCGTATCATCGCGGTCGATGAGCTTTTTCGCCGTCCTCCTCGCGCTGCTGGCCGAACAGCTCAGGCCGCTGCCGCGTGACAACTGGGTTCACGATACGTTGATCTCTTGGGTTGGCTGGACCGGACGCAATTTCGACGCCGGGCGCGAGCGGCATGCGATCGTCGTCTGGTGCATCACGGTCTTGGCGCCGGCGTTGGCGGCAACGGCGCTGTACCTGTTGGCCGCGCATTACAGCCTGGCTCTGGCTCTGGCCGTCAACGTCGGGGTGCTCTATCTGACGCTCGGCTTTCGCCAGTTCAGCCACTACTTCACCGACATTTGCGACGCGCTCGCGCGTGGCGAGGAGGACGAGGCGCGGCGCCTGCTCGGTCAGTGGCGGCACCTTGACGCGAGCGAGCTGCCGCGCACCGAACTGCTACGCCATGTGCTGGAGCATTCCTTGCTCGCCGCACACCGTCACGTCTTCGGCGTATTCTTCTGCTTCATCGTGTTTTCGGCGCTCGGGCTCGGGCCCGCTGGCGCCGTGGCCTACCGCATGGCCGAGTTCGCCGGCCGCTATTGGGCGTTCAAGAGCCGTGCGCTCGACGCGCCGGCCAATCAGCGCCTGATGCAGTTGTCGCAGCGTCTGTTTGCATTGATCGACCACGTGCCGGCGCGGCTGACTGCATTCGGCTTCGCGGTGGTGGGCAACTTCGAGGAGGCCGTCAACGGCTGGCGTCGTGACGCCAGCCTGTGGCTGCACGACAACGAGGGCATCCTGCTGGCCGCCGCGGCCGGTGCCATGGGCGTACGGCTCGGTGGCCAGGCGGCGCCGGGCATCACGCCCGATCGTTCGAAGACCTTCGTCAGCGGCAGCGATCCCCAGGCTGTAGATGCGACCGGCTCCACCGCCGGCCTGCCGCCCCAGTCCGGCCACTTGCAAAGCGTGGTCGGCCTGGTCTGGCGTTCCGTCGTGCTGTGGTTGCTGCTGGCGGCGTTGCTGTCGCTGGCCAATCTGCTGGGATGACGTTGATCACCATTTGGTGCGCGCCAGCTCATCGCAGATCTCGCCGTAGATGCGCCAGCGCGAGGCGCTGACCTCGCCGCGCTCGACTGCCGCGACCACGCCGCAACCTGGCTCCTGGCGGTGGCTGCAGTTGTAGAACCGGCAGGCACCCACATGCGCACGCAGGTCGGGCATCAGCAGGGGCAGTTGCTGCGCGTCGATCTGGCGCAGGCCGAACTCCTGGAACCCCGGCGAATCGATCAATGCGGCATTGCGGCTCGCATCGAGCCAGTACCAGGTCGTAGTCGTTGTCGTGTGGCGGCCGGAGTTGAGAGCCTGCGACACCTCGCCCACCTGCGCCGCGGCGTCCTTCACCATCAGATTGATCAGCGTGCTCTTGCCGGTGCCACTGGGGCCGAGCACCAGGGTCGTGCGACCAGCCAGGAGTGGCGATAGCACCGCAACGGCTTGAGCCGGGTGCGCTTTCAGCGCCGTCTCGACCACTTCGACACCCATCACACGGTACGGCACCAGGCGCTCGCGCGCCTGCGTGGCCTGCGGCAGGTCGGTCTTGTTGAGCAGCACCTTTACCGCAATGCCCGCGCTCTCGGCCGCGATCAGGGCGCGAGCGAGCTGGGCCTCGGAGAACATCGGATCGCCCGCTACCAGCACCAGGATCTGATCGAGGTTGGCGGCAAAGGACTTGGTTCGCCAGTCGTCCTGGCGAAAGAGCAGGTTGCGGCGCGGCTCGATGTGCTCGACGACGCCCTCGTCCCCGGCCGGCTGCCATCGCACCAGATCGCCCACCACGCAGTCGCTCTTCTTGCCGCGCAGGTGGCAGCTCAGGCGTTCTCCATCAGGCGTCTCGACAACGACATGGCGGCCGTGCGCCGCCACCACGCGGCCGAGGTCGAGCGCAGCAAACTTACTCAAGCCGCAAGGGCATCCACTTTGGCTGCGCAGATGAAGTCGTTGATCGAGATCCCGCCGACCGAGTGGGTATTGAAGCGCAGCGTGCAGCGGTTGAAGCCGAAGGCGATCTCGGGATGGTGGTCTTCGCGATGGGCGATCCAAGCGACCGCATTCACGAAGGCCATGGTCCGGTGGTAGTCGTCGAAACGAAACGTCTTCTCGATCGCGCCGTCACTCAACGCCCAAGCGTCGACTCGCAGCAGGTGGGTCGATATCTCGCTCTCCTGCATCGCCGCGTGCCCCTCGAGCGGCTTGCAATGCATTGCGGCCAGGTCGCTCATGCCGACTCCATCTTGAGGGCCGCCAGGCGCTCGCTGGCGGGCGGATGGGAGTAATAGAACGCGACATACAGCGGGTCGGGTGTCAAGGTGCCGGCATTGTCCTCATGCAGCTTTAGCAGCGCATTGGCGAGGTCGCGCCCGCTGGCCTGGGCGCAGGCATAAGCGTCCGCCTCGAACTCGTGCTTGCGCGAGAGCCGCGAGCCGAGTGGCGCAAGCAGGAAAGCGAAGGGCGGCAGGGCGAGCATGAAGAGCAGCAGCGCCAGGGCGTCGTTGGGAGCCCCGAGGTTAGGCACGACGCCCAAGCCGGCGTAGAACCATTGTTGCTGGCTCAGCCAACCGAGCAACGCCAGGGCGGCCAGGCTCATCGCAAAGATGGTCAGCATGCGCTTAGGCACATGACGCAGCTTGAAGTGGCCCAGTTCGTGGGCCAGCACCGCCTCGATCTCGCCAAGGCTCAGGCGCTTGAGCAGGGTGTCGAAGAAGACCACGCGCTTGGCCGCGCCCAGGCCGGTGAAGTAAGCATTGCTGTGCGCCGACCGGCGGCTGCCGTCCATCACGAACAGACCTTTGGCGGCGAACCCGCAGCGCGTCATGAGCGCCTGCACGCGCTGCTTCAGGGCCTCATCGGGCAGGGGCTCGAACTTGTTGAAAATCGGCGCGATCACGGTCGGGTAGAGCACCAGGATCAGCAACTGGAAGGCAACCCAGGCGGCCCAGGCCCAGAGCCACCACCAGGCGCCGGCGCCGGCCATGATCCATAGCACCAGCGCCGCCATCGGCAGGCCGATCAGTGCCCCGACCAGCAGCCCCTTGGCCGCGTCGACCAGGTACAGGTGCAAGGTCGTGCGATTGAAGCCGAACCGCTGCTCGAGGCGAAAGGTGTTGTACAGATCGAGCGGCGCGTCGAGCAGGCCTCCTATCAGCGCGAACGCCGACAACAGGGCCAGTTGATAGGCCATGGCGCCCCAGCCGGGAAGGATGGCGTCGCGCAGAGCGGCATTCAGGGCGTCGAGGCCGCCGAGCAGAGTCCAGCCCAGAAGCACGAAGGTGCCAAAGGCGACGGTGACCAGGCCGAAGCGCAGGCGCACCAAGGTGTAGTCGGCGGCCTTCTGGTGCGCCTGCAGCGACACGGTGCCCGCAAATGCCGACGGCACCTCAGCCCGATGCGCCGCCACATGGCGCATCTGGCGTGTGGCGAGCCAGAACTTGAGCCCGACCGTCAAGAGCAGCGCCGCGGCGAAGGCAAGTGAGAGCCAAAGGGATTGCATAGGGGCAAGTGTAGGGCTGAGACAATCCTGGCCTCCGCCGCCAGCCCGGATAGCCATGACCGAAACGAGCCTGCCAAAGAACGACAGCAACCTGATCTGGATTGACCTCGAGATGACGGGCCTGTACCCCGACCGCGACCGCATCATCGAGATTGCGGTGGTGGTGACAGACGCCTTGGTCACGACCCGCGTCGAAGGCCCGGTCTTTGCGATCCACCAGAGCGACGCGACGCTCGACGCGATGGACGCGTGGAACAAGGGTACCCACGGCCGGAGTGGCTTGATCGACCGCGTCAAGGCCTCCGAGATCGACGAGGCCCATGCCCAGGCCCAGGTGATCGAGTGGCTGGCCCAATACGTCAAGGCTGGCAAGAGCCCGATGTGCGGCAACTCGATTTGCCAGGACCGGCGCTTCCTCGCCAACCACATGCCGGCGCTGGAGGCGTTCTTCCACTATCGGAATCTCGACGTCAGCACGCTGAAGGAGTTGGCGCGGCGTTGGAAGCCGGCCGCGCTCGAGGGGATCAAGAAGGCCCAGGCGCACACAGCCCTGGCAGACGTGCACGAGTCGATTGACGAGTTGCTGCATTACCGCGAGCACTTCCTCTCGCTTTGAAGCCCGACTGCGGGCAAACCCGAATCTGGGCTACAATCCGCCCACGGTTTCGATGCAGTTTGTCGGAGCCGTTCGTTCATCCCCTCTGGCCTGGTGCACTACGCCTTGATGGCGCTCGGTGCGTGCCGCTCGAACTCGATGCGGACGTTGGTTGGCGGCGATGCCGTCGCTTGGACCCGTCCGTTGTTGGTGCCGCCTTTGGCACCCACGTTCTGCCTGCTGCGACCTGACTGAAGCGCATGCC
>DATDES010000250.1:0-2751 GCA_036522975.1 Burkholderiaceae bacterium
ATCGGCACCGCAGCACCGGCCTCTGCGCTGCAAAAGCTGGTCGTCAGCGAAGCGGGGGCTTCGGTGTACTCGGCCAGCGCGTTCGCGAGCCTGGAGCTGCCCGGGCTTGACGTCAGCCTGCGCGGCGCGGTCAGCATTGCGCGCCGCGTGCAGGATCCGCTGGCCGAACTGGTGAAGATCGAGCCGAAGAGCATCGGCGTCGGCCAGTACCAGCACGACCTCGATCCGCAGGGCCTGGCGCGCAGCCTCGACGCCGTTGTGGAGGATTGCGTCAACGCGGTGGGTGTCGATCTGAACACCGCCTCGGTGCCGCTGCTCACCCGGGTCTCGGGGCTGGGCACGAACGTGGCTGCCGCCATCGTGCGCTGGCGCGACGCCAACGGCGCCTTCTGCCGCCGCCAGCAGCTGCTCGACGTGCCGGGGCTCGGCCCCAAGACCTTCGAGCTCGCTGCGGGATTCCTGCGCATCCGTGGCGGCGATGACCCGCTAGACGCCTCGGGCGTGCATCCCGAGACCTACCCCCTGGTGCAGCGGATGCTGGCGGCCAGCGGCAAGACGATCGAGGCCATGATGGGCCGCAGCGACGTGCTCGCGACCCTGCGCCCCGAGGCCTTCGCCGACGAGCGCTTCGGCGCCATCACGGTGAAGGACGTGCTGGCCGAGCTGGAAAAGCCCGGCCGTGACCCGCGGCCCGACTTCAGGGTCGCGCAGCGCGCCGAGGGCATCGAAGGTATCAAGGACCTGGTCGTCGGCATGACGCTCGAAGGCACGGTCAGCAACGTGGCGCAGTTCGGTGCCTTCGTCGACCTCGGCGTGCACCAAGACGGTCTGGTGCATGTGAGCCAGCTGGCGAACAAATTCGTCAAGGACGCACGCGAGGTCGTCAAGACCGGCGACATCGTCAAGGTGCGCGTAGTCGAAGTCGACCTCGCGCGCGGCCGCATCGCGTTGACGATGAAGCTCGATGTGCCGTCGAGTGCGCCGCGATCCGGCGACGCAGGCTATCGGGCGCCTTCTCGCGACGAACGAATGGCGCGTGGCGCGCGGCCGGGCGCGCCACAGGGGGCACTGGCCGAGGCCTTTGCCAAATTGAGGACGGGGCGCTAAGACGCCTCACGTCCGCGCGGCAGGGTGCTGGCGTGCGGTCGATGTCCACTGCCGGTGCCTCGCGGCATCGGCAGCGGCGTCATCGAGCCGCCGCCCTGCGCGCCTGGTTCACTCCTTGATGTCGACGCCGTAGAACGAGTGCCGGCCGAAGGGGCTGAGCTTGAAGTCGATGACTTCCTTGCGCACCGGCTTCAACTGCACCGCGTGGGCGATCGTGAACCAGGGCGCCTGCTCCTTGAAGATGACCTGGGCCTTCTTGTAGAGCTCGGTGCGCTCGGCCTGCTTGGAAACGCTCTTGGCCTTCACCACCAGTTCGTCGAAGGGCTTGTGGCAGAACTTGGCGACGTTGCTGCCACTGGCGCTTTGGGCCGAATCGCAGCCGAGCAAGGTGTGCAGGAAGTTGTCGGGATCGCCGTTGTCCCCGGTCCAGCCGAGCATGCCCATCTGATGCTCGCCGGCCTGCATGCGCTTGCGGTACTCGCCCCACTCGAAGGTCTTGATCTCAGCCTTGACGCCGACCTTGGCGAGGTCGGCCTGCATCAGCTCGGCGATGCGCTTGGCGTTCGGGTTGTAGGGACGCTGCACCGGCATCGCCCACAGGTCCGTCGTCAGGCCGTTCGCGAAGCCGGCGGCCGCGAGCAGCTTCTTCGCGCCTTCCGGGTCGAAAGGATCGTCCTTGATCGCATCGTTGTACGACCACATCGACGGCGGGATCGGGTTCTTCGCGGCTACGCCGGTGCTGAGGTACACGCCGTCGATGATCGCTTTCTTGTTGATCGCCATGCTGATCGCCTTGCGCACCCGCACGTCGTCGAAGGGCTTCTTCTGGGTATTGAAGGCGAGATAGCCGACGTTCAGCCCGGCCTGCTCGAGCACCTGGATGTTCGGATCCTTGCGGATCGCGTCCAAGTCGGCCGGGTTCGGGTAGGGCATCACATGGCATTCGCCCTTCTGCAGCTTGGCCCAGCGCACCGAGGCATCGGGCGTGATCGAGAACACCAGGTCGTCGATCTTGGCCTTTCCGCGCCAGTATTGCGGGAAGGCCTTGTAGCGGATCACGGCGTCCTTCTGGTATTGCACCAGCGTGAAGGGCCCTGTGCCGATCGGTTCCTGGTCGACCTTCTCCGGCGTGCCGGCCTTCAGCATCGCGATCGCGTATTCCTTGCTCTGGACCCCGGCGTACTCCATCGCCAGGTTCGACAGGAAGGGCGCCTCGGGCCGGTTCAGCGTGATCTTGACCGTGTAGTCGTCGACCTTGTCCACCGACTTCAGCAACTTGGGCATGCCCATGTCGTTGAAGTAGGAGTGGTTCGGGCTGGTGACCTTGAAGTACGGGTCGTTCTCTTTCCACTGGCGCTCGATCGCGAACATCATGTCGTCGGCATTGAAGTCGCGCGTCGGCTTGAAGTTCTTGTTCGAATGCCACTTCACGCCCTTGCGCAGGTGGAAGGTGTATTCCAGGCCGTCGGGCGAGATGGTCCAGCGCTCGGCCAGCCCCGGCACGACCGTGGTGGCACCGCGCTCGAAGTCGACGATGCGGCCATAGATCTGGCTGTTGGCGTCGAACGAGGTGCCGGTGGTGTTGATGCCGGGGTAGAAGTTCTCGGGGCTGCCTTCGGAGCAGAAGACCAGGGTCTTGGCCGA
>DATDES010000251.1:0-5862 GCA_036522975.1 Burkholderiaceae bacterium
CTTCGGCTCGGGCCGGATGGACTTGAGCGAGATCCTGGCCAAGGTCGACACCGGCGCCGCTTCGCGCGACGCTGCACGCCTGGCGGACAAGGCGCCCTACGACGTGCTGATCGTCGGCGGCGGCCCGGCCGGCGCCGCCGCGGCGGTCTACGCCGCACGCAAGGGCATCCGCACCGGCATCGTGGCCGAACGTTTCGGCGGCCAGACGCTGGACACGATGGGCATCGAGAACTTCATCTCGGTGAAGGAAACCGAAGGTCCGAAGTTCGCCGCGGCACTGGAAGCGCACGTGCGCGCCTACGACGTCGACCTGATGAACGGCCAGCGGGTCGCGGCGCTCGAACCCGCCGCCACACACGGCGGCGAGATCACCGTCACGCTGGCCAATGGCGCCGCGTTGAAGAGCCGCTCGGTCGTCCTCGCCACCGGCGCGCGCTGGAAGAACATCAACGTGCCTGGCGAAGCCGAGTACCGCACCAAGGGCGTGGCCTACTGCCCCCACTGCGACGGCCCGCTGTTCAAGGGCAAGAAGGTCGCCGTGATCGGCGGCGGCAACTCGGGTGTCGAAGCCGCGATCGACCTCGCCGGCCTGGTCGAGCACGTCACGCTGCTCGAGTTCGCGCCCGAACTGAAGGCCGACGCGGTGCTCGTCAACAAGCTCAGGAGCCTGCCGAACGTCAGCATCCACGCCAATGCACAGACGACCGAGATCACCGGCGACGGCCAGAAGGTCAACGGGCTGCGTTACAAGGACCGCAGCAGCGGCGAGGAACACACGGTCGAGCTCGCGGGTGTCTTCGTGCAGATCGGCCTCGTGCCGAACACCGACTGGCTGAAAGGCACGGTCGAGCTGTCGAAGTACGGCGAGATCATCATCGACGCGAAGTGCGAGACCAGCCTGCCGGGTGTGTTCGCCGCCGGCGACGTGACCACGGTGCCCTACAAGCAGATCATCGTGGCCAGCGGCGAAGGTTCGAAGGCGGCGCTGTCGGCCTTCGATCACCTGATCCGCTCGCCCGTGGCGGCGTGAGACCTCAGGCGATGTCCTCGTGCAGGCACAGGATGTTGCCTTCGGTGTCCTCGAACCAGGCCGCCTTCTCGGAGCCGAGCACGCACACATGCTCGACGGTCTTGAAGCCCGGCAGGTCGTAGTCGGCAAAGCGCACGCCGCGGCGCTTCAACTCGGCCACTGCCGGGCCGATGCTTTCGACGCGGAAGCTGATCGCAGTGTGCTCTGCCTTGGTGCCTTCGGGCTTAGGGAACAGTGCCAGCAACATGCCGCCGCCGCGGTAAACGAACTTGCCGTCGGGCCGGGCGCCCAACACTTCGAGTTCGAGTTGGCCCTCGTAGAACCTGCGCGCGCGCTCCAGATCCTTGACCGGCAGCATGCAGGTCACTTCGCAATCCGCCAGCAGCTTCATCGCGTTCTCCAGCAGCGAGTCGTCTGCGGCTTTTAGCCGCCGGCTACCGAGCCGTCAATGCCCTGGATGGGTCAGTGCAGGTCACCGGCGAGGCTCGCCAGCGTCTCGGCCGGGATCGACCCGTGCGCGGGGTAGTTGCGGTGGTCGCAACCGAGCTTGACCGCGGCGCCCGCACGCACCGCCTCGCGCGCCGCGGGCGGGAACTCGAAGCGAACGAAGTGCACCGCGGATGTCTTCTCTTCGTTCTCGCGGTCGAGGTCTTCGTCCGCGATGCCGTAGACCCGCGCGTGGCCTTCGACCTCGACGAACATGCGGTCTTCGACGCCGATGAGGCGCCCGAGTTCGCGCTTGCGTTCGTTCGGGTCGGGGTACTCGATCAGCAACGTCGCCTTCCAGTTCGTGCCGTCGGGCACCAGCGCGGCGTAGGCGTCGATCTCGCTCTGGATGCCCGCCTCGTCGAAGATCTTCTCGATGTGCAGCATCTCCTGGATCTGGCGGCGGATCGTCTTCTCGTCCTCGAACTGCAGCGTGATGTGCTCGCCCAGATGCACGCTGCGCAAGCGCCGGTGCGCGATGACTTCGGGCTTGCTGCTCTTGCGGATCTTCGCGTAGGCCTCCAGCGTGAGCAGGCTGTCCTTGGTGATGGTCATGTCGTTCACTCCAGTCCGTAGGCCATGCGGACCAGGCTCAGCGGGTGCTGCAGCGCCTTGGCCGGTGTGCCGGCCTGTTGCATGCCTTGTGCGATGTGGTGCCCGGCGAGCGCGCAATCGCTGCTGATGTAGTCGGGTTCGTCCTTGGCCATGGCCCTGAAGACGGCCTTGCCGATCTTCATCGCCACTGGGTGGTACGGCGTCTTCACGCCGTAGGTGCCGGCGTGGCCCGAGCAACGTTCCACCGTGTTGAGCTTCACTTCGACCGTCGCCCCGATGAGCTTGAACATCTCTTCGGTCTTCTTGCCGATGTTCTGCACCCGGCCATGGCAGGGGATGTGGTAGCTGACGCGGCCGAGCGCGGCCTTGAAATCGGTCTTGAGCAGGCCGTCCTTGTGGCGCGCGATCATGTACTCGAAGGGGTCGAACATCGCCTCCTTGACGAGTTGCGTGTCGGCGTCGTCCGGGAACATCAGCGGCAGCTCCTGCTTGAACATCAAGGTACAGCTCGGGATCGCGCTGACGATGGCGTAGCCCGCCTTCGCATACCGCGCCAGCACCGGCATGTTCGCGGCCCAGGCGCGCTCCACCGCGGCAAGGTCACCAAGCTCGAGCTTGGGCATGCCGCAGCACTGTTCCTTGTCGACGATCTCGTACGGGATCTGATTGTGGTCGAGCAGCTTGATCAGGTCGTTGCCGATGCCGGGTTCGTTGTAGTTGACGTAGCAGGTGGCAAAGATCGCCACCTTGCCCGGCGTACGCTGGCCGTTCACGGCCACGAAGGCGGTGTTGTTCATCGCCTTGCCCCAGCGGAAACGCTGCTCGGCAAGCGTCGGCATCCAGGCACCGGGATGCACGCCGAGCTGGCTGTCCATCAGGCCACGCATGGCCTTGGTCTTGTTCACCGCGTTGACGACGTCGACCACGATCGGGATGCCGGCGAACTGGCCGTGGGTGTCGGTCGAGGCGAGGAACTTCTCCTTCGCACTCACTTCGCCCTTCTGGTGCTTGATCGCCTTGGCGCGCAGCATCAGGTGCGGAAAGTCGAGGTTCCACGGGTGCGGCGGCGTGTACGGGCACTTGGTCATGAAACACAGGTCGCACAGGTAACACTGGTCGACGACCTTCCAGTACGCCTCCTTCTTGATCCCGTGGACCTCGCCGTCGGCGGTTTCGTCGACGAGGTCGAACAGGGTCGGGAAGCTCTGGCACAGGCTGACACAGCGACGGCAGCCGTGGCAGATGTCGAAGACCCGCTCCATCTCGGCGAGCGCCTGCCCCTCGTCATAGAAGTCGGGGTTCTTCCAGTCGATCGGGTGCCGGGTCGGGGCTTCGAGATTGCCTTCGCGCATGGTTCAGGGCCTGTGGGAGGGTTCAAGAAGCGAACAAGGGGCACGAGGCCCCTTGTTCGACACGGCTGGCGCTGCCTCGTCAGTCGACGAGGGCGTCGAGTGCCTTCTGGTAGCGGTTGGCGTGAGAGCGCTCGGCTTTGGCGAGCGTCTCGAACCAGTCGGCGATCTCGTCGAAGCCTTCGTCGCGCGCCGTCTTGGCCATGCCCGGGTACATGTCGGTGTACTCGTGCGTTTCGCCGGCCACGGCCGCGGCCAGGTTCAGGCGGCTGGAGCCGATCGGCAGCCCGGTGGCGGGGTCGCCCGAACCGTTTTCGAGGAACTCGAGATGGCCGTGCGCGTGGCCGGTCTCGCCTTCTGCGGTCGAGCGGAACAGCATCGCGACGTCGTTCTGGCCTTCCACGTCGGCCTTGTTCGCGAAGTACAGGTATCGGCGGTTGGCTTGAGATTCGCCGGCAAAGGCGTCTTTCAAGTTCGTTTCGGTCTTCGATCCTTTCAAGCCCATGGCACTCTCCTTGTGGGTGGCGGGTCTGTCGCGCGCCGCGAAGCAGCGCCCGAAGCGGGACGGTACCAACTGCGGGAACGCAATGCCAATACAAACAATCAATCCACTCGATAGCCTAGGGTAATCACTTAAGACATACCGATAGAAACCATTCTCAACCCAATTTCAGAAGCTTGCGCGCCAGTTGGTGTACGCGGCCGTGCGGATGCGCGAGCGAGTCCAACACGCTGAAGTGATCGGCACCCGGCAGCGTCTCGCACACGGGCACCGACTGCACGCCCCAGCGCTGCTGGATCAGCTGGTTCTGGCGCAGGAACTCCTCGCTCTCGATCCCGCCGACCAGGGCGTGCAGCGGGCCCGCGGGCGCTGGAAAACGGGCCGGACTGAGGTGCCGCACCGACGCAGGTGTCAGGCGCAGGTCGGCCTGCAGGAAAGGCACGTGGCGCAGCGGCTCCAGATCGAACACCCCGGAGACCGAGATCGCCCCGTGGAGCAGGTCCGCGGGCAGGTCGGGCGCCACGTCGGGCCAGCGGCAGCAGGCCAGCATGGCGGCCAGGTGCCCGCCAGCGGAGTGCCCCACGACAACGATGCGCGAGGGGTCACCGCCGTACCGCGCCGCGTGGCGCCAGACCCAGGCCACCGCGTTGGCCATCTGCAGCGCAATGTCGTCGACGCCGACCGCCGGGCAGAGGGCGTAGTTCGGCACCACGACCATCGCCCCGGCATCGCTGAACGCGGGCGCGATCCAGGATCCATCCGACTTGTCCAGTGCACGCCACCAGCCGCCGTGCAGGTAGACGAGCACGGGTGCACCGGGCCGCGGCGCCGGAAACACATCCAGCGTCTCGCTGGCGTGTGTACCGTAGGGCAGGTCGAGATGGCAGACACGCTCGCGCCGCACATGCGCCGAGTCGTCCGCCCAGCGCTGCAGGTAAGCGGCGTGGCCGGGCACACGAGCACGGTTGTTGTACTGGGATTCGAGCCAGGCGACGTCGACGGCAGGACGCATGCGCACTCCTTGAGGGAACAGGCTGCGATGGTAAACTTGAGCCTCGTGTGGGGGGGTAGCTCAGCTGGGAGAGCGCCGCGTTCGCAATGCGGAGGTCGTGAGTTCGATCCTCATCCTCTCCACCAGTAATACGGGGCCCGCTCGGTGAGCGGGCCCTAACTTTTTGGGCCGTAATGGGCACGGGTGGGCACGAGTGCCCATCCGTGCCCATAAGCGTCGGCTCCGCTGCCTTCTTGACCTTCGCGCTGCGGTGCCCAAACGCCCCTTGGGCACGTAGGGGGCGTTGCCCGGGCTGTGCACATCGGCCGCTCGACACATGTCTGGCACATCGAGAGCCGGTCGTGCTGAGGCCGGCCAGCTTTCGGCACGATCTTGCAAGCGACGGCTTCGATTCGGTGCCGGTAAGCGCCTTCATCTCCCTAGAGTGTCGAGCAGTTCGGCACAGCAATGGGATGGAGCATGAAGGTTGTGGTTCTTGGAGGTGGAGTCATCGGCGTCAGCGCCGCCTATCACTTGGTGCGCGCCGGCGCTGAGGTGCAGGTCGTCGACCGCTGCAGCGGCCCGGCGCTGGAGACGAGCTTCGCCAATGCCGGCCAGGTCTCACCCGGCTATTCCACGCCGTGGGCAGCGCCCGGCATTCCACTGAAGGCACTGAAGTGGATGTTCCAGCGTCATGCGCCGCTGCGCATTCGTCCCGACGGTTCGCTGCGCCAGTTGCGCTGGATGGCGTGCATGCTGGCGCAGTGCTCTAGCGCGAACTACGCGTTGAACAAGCAGCGCATGATGCGTTTGGCCGAGTACAGCCGCGACGTGCTGCGAGGCCTTCGCGAGGAGGCCGGGCTGTCGTACGAGCAGCGCAGCCTCGGAACGCTGCCACTGTTTCGCAGCCAGGCCCAGCTGGATGCGGCCGCACGCGACGTCGCCGTGC
>DATDES010000252.1:0-5001 GCA_036522975.1 Burkholderiaceae bacterium
CACCGCAAGCGCCACTTCGCGCGCCGGCATCAGCGCGCCGGTGGGGCAGGCCTGGACGCATTCGCCGCAGGCGACGCAGGTGGAGCCGCCCATCGCGTCGTCCATGTCGAACACGATCTTGGCATGTTCGCCCCGGAAGGCGAGCCCGATCACGTCGTTCACCTGCTCGTCACGGCAGGCCCGCAGGCAGCGGGTGCACTGGATGCAGGCGTCGAGGTTGACGGCGATGGCCGGGTGCGACAGGTCGGCCGCGGGCTGCACCCGGGCCGCAAAGCGTGGTTTGCCGACCTCGAGCTTGGCCGCCCACTCGTCGACCTCGTTGTGCCGGGTGTAGGCCGTCTCGGGCATGTCGGCGAGCAGCAGCTCGAGCACCAGCTTCTGCGACTTGAGCGCACGTTCGCTGTCGGTCGTGACCTTCATGCCGGCGCTCGGTGAGCGGCAGCACGACGGCGCCAGCACGCGCTCGCCGCCGATCTCGACCACACACGCGCGGCAGTTGCCGACCTGCTCGAGCCCGGGCTTGTAGCAGAGGTGCGGGATCTCGACGCCCTCGCGCTTGGCGATCTCGATCAGCGTCTCGCTGGCTTTGCCGCTCACCTCGCGACCGTTGAGCTCGAAGCTCACCAACGGCCCGTCGAGCAGCGCCGATTCCTTGCGCGTGATCGCGTTCATGCCAGCTCCTGTGGAAAGTACTTGACCACGCAGTCGACCGGGTTCGGCGCCGCCTGGCCCAGGCCGCAGATCGACGCGTCGCGCATCACGGCCGACAGGTCTGCCAGCAGCGGCAGGTCCCACGTCGGCTGTGCGATCAGTGCCGAGGCCTTGGCGGTGCCGTTGCGGCAGGGCGTGCACTGGCCGCAGGACTCGTGCTGGAAGAAACGCATCAGGTTGCGTGCCGCCCCCACCGCCGTGTCCTGGTCGGAAAGGACCACGACCGCGGCCGAGCCGATGAAACACCCGTAGGGCTGCAGGGTGTCGAAGTCGAGCGGGATGTCGCCCAACGTCGCGGGCAGGATGCCACCCGACGCGCCGCCCGGGAGGTAGGCGTAGAAGGCCTGTCCTTCCTGCATGCCACCGCAGTATTCGTCGATCAGCTCACGGATCGTGATACCCGCCGGCGCCAGCTTGACGCCGGGGTTCTTGACACGGCCAGAGACAGAAAACGAGCGCAGGCCCTTGCGGCCATGGCGCCCATGCGAGGCGAACCAGTCGCCGCCCTTTTCGAGGATCTCGCGCACCCAGTACAGGGTCTCGAAGTTGTGCTCCAGTGTCGGGCGACCGAACAAGCCCACCTGCGCGACATAGGGCGGGCGCAGACGCGGCATGCCGCGCTTGCCTTCGATCGACTCGATCATCGCCGACTCTTCGCCGCAGACGTAGGCACCGGCGCCGCGCCGCAGCACGATCTCGGGCATGCCGGGGTAGGGCGGGTCGGCACGCAGCCGCACCAGTTCGGCCTCGAGCATGTTGCGGCAGCCGTGGTACTCGTCGCGCAGGTATATGTAGATGCGCGCGACGCCCACCGCCCAGGCCGCGATCAGCATGCCCTCGAGAAAGCGGTGCGGGTCGCGTTCGAGATAGACCCGGTCCTTGAAGGTGCCGGGCTCGCCTTCGTCGATGTTGACCGCCATCAAGCGAGGGGCCGTCTCGTTGCGCACGATGCGCCACTTGCGGCCCGCCGGGAAGCCGGCGCCACCGAGGCCGCGCAGCCCGGACGCCTCCATCGTCTTGATCACGGGCTCTATCTCGAGTTCGCCCGCGATGCACTGTTTGAGCAGGTGGTAGCCGCCTTGTGATTTGTACGTGCCGAGGTCGATGAAGCCTTCGGGTTGGTGGGTCGTCTCGCCCGCCTTGACCTTGGCGACGACGGTCGCGCAGCTCGCGTTGGGCACGGGGTGCTGACCTACGGCGACCGCGGGCGCCTGCTCGCAGCGGCCGATGCACGGCGCCGCGATCACCCGCACGTCGCGACCCAGCAGCGCTGGCAGCCGTTTCAGCAGGTCTTGTGCACCGGCCATCTCGCACGACAGGCCGTCGCACACACGCACGGTCAGCCCGGCTGGTACCGTGCCGCCTTCCTTGACGATGTCGAAGTGGTGGTAGAAGGTCGCGACCTCGTAGACCTCGGTTTGCGCCAGGCCCATCTCGCGTGCCAGTGCCGCCAGGTGGCGTGCGCTCAGGTGGCCGAAGTGGTCCTGCAGGCGGTGCAGGTGTTCGATCAGCAGGTCGCTCGCTCGGGACGCGGTGCCGAGCAGTTGCTGCACTTCCGCCAGTGCCGCCGGGTCGACCGTGCGGCCCCTGGGCGCCTCGCGTTTGCGTTGGCGCGTCGAGCCTTCGGGGACGATGGGGATGGTTCTGGCGTTCATCGGGGACCTTCAGACCGAGCCATCGGTTCGCATCGCAAGCACTTCTTCGGCGCTGAAGCCCAGTTGCGCCAGGACTTCATCGGTGTGTTCGCCCAGCAGCGGCGAGCGCTTGACCTCGGTCGGGCTGTCGGACATCTTGATCGGATTGCCCACCGTGAGGTACTTGCCGCGCGTCGGGTGGTCGACCTCGACGACGGTGCCGGTATTGCGCAGCGAAGGCTCGTAGGCGATCTCCTTCATCGACAGGATCGGCCCGCAGGGGATGTCGAGCTTGTTCAGGATGTCCATGGCCTCGAACTTGTCCTTGGTCATGGTCCACTGCTCGATGCGCCTGAAAATCGGCTTCAGGTGCAGCAGCCGCGCCTGCGGCGTGGCGAAGGCCTCGTCCTCGATCCAGTCGGGCTCGCCGATGACCTTGCAGATCGCCGGCCACACCGCCGCCTGGGTGATGAAGTAGATGTAGGCGTTGGGGTCGGTCTCCCAGCCCTTGCACTTCAGCACCGCGCCAGGCTGGCCACCGCCCGAGGCATTGCCGGCACGCGGCACCGCGTCGCCGAACTTGCCGTCGGGGTACTGCGGGAATTCGTGCAGCGTGTGCGTGCGCTCCAGCCGCTGCTGGTCGCGCAGTTTGACGCGGCACAGGTTGAGCACCGCGTCCTGCATCGGCGCCAGCACCTTCTGACCGCGGCCGCTGTGGGTGCGCTGGTACAGCGCGGCGACGATGCCCAGCGCCAGGTGCAGACCGGTGCCGCTGTCGCCGATCTGCGCGCCGGTGACCATCGGCATGCCGTCGACCTCGCCGGTGGTCGAGGCTGAGCCGCCGGCACACTGGGCGACGTTCTCGTAGACCTTGCATTCGGCGTAGGGGCCGGGGCCGAAGCCCTTAACCGACGCGACGATCATGCGAGGGTTGACCGCCTGGATGTGCTCCCACGTGATGCCCATGCGGTCGAGCGCGCCAGGCGCGAAGTTCTCGACCAGCACGTCGCAGCTCTTGATCAGGCGGTCCAGCACCTCCATGCCCCCCTTCTTCTTGGTGTTGATGGTCACCGAACGTTTGTTGTGGTTCAGCATCGTGAAGTACAGGCTGTCCACGCCGGGGATGTCGCGCAACTGGCCCCGTGTGGCATCGCCTTCGCCGGGACGCTCGACCTTGATCACGTCGGCACCCATCCACGCCAACAGCTGGGTGCAGGTCGGACCCGACTGCACATGCGTGAAGTCGAGGATTCGAACGCCGTCGAGTGCCTTGCTCATGAACCGACTCCGGTGGTCTTGCTTACTGCGGCGGGACCCTTGCCCGCCGAGTGGGGTCTACTGTTTCGATGCGAGCAGGGCTTCGAGTTCCGCGAGGCGCCGACGCAACTCGCGGTCGGCATTGAACCGTTCGGTCTCGTCGCGGATGACGGCCACGACCTGCGCCACCTTGCCATCAGGGCCGAACAGCATCGACACCGTGAAGGCGATCGACATCGAGCGGCCTTCCTTGTGGGTGGCCGGTACTTTCAGCAAGGTGGTGCCGTACTTCGTCGTGCCGGTGCGCATCGACTTCTCGTAACCTTCCCAATGCCGGTGGCGCAGTCGCTCGGGGGTGATCAGGTCGAGCGACTTGCCAAGCGCTTCGGCCTCGGTATAGCCGAAGATGCGCTCGGCGCCGGCGTTCCAGAGCACGATCGCGCCCTGGGCGTCGGACGCGACAATCGCGTCCGGCGCCGCCGCCACCAGCGCGTGGCAATCGACGCCGGTTTCCATCGTGTGACCTCAGATGATTTCTTTGGCCTTCATGGCCGCGATCTTGTCTGCGCTGTAGCCCAGTTCGCTCAACACCTCGTCGCTGTGCTCGCCCAGGAGCGGCGAGCCGGTGACGTTCGGCTTGAAGCCGGAGAACTTGATCGGGCTGCCGATCGTGAAGTACTTGCCGCGCTCCTTGTGGTCGACCTCGACGATCGAGCCGCTCTTGCGCAGCGACTCGTCGACCAGCAGTTCCTTCATGGACAGCACCGGCGCGCAGGGGATGTCGTGCTTGCGGAAGATGTCGACGGCCTCGAACTTGGTCTTGTCCTTGATGAAGTCCTCGATCGTGGCGAAGATCTTCTCGATGTGCGGCTGGCGCGCCTTGGCCGTGGTGTAGGCCGGGTCGGTCTTCCATTCCGGCTTGCCGAGCGCTTCGCAGATCGGCTCCCAGGCGTGGCCCTGCACCGTGAAGTAGATGTAGGCGTTGGGGTCGGTCTCCCAGCCCTTGCACTTCAGGATCCAGCCCGGCTGGCCGCCGCCGCCGGCGTTGCCGCCGCGTGGCGTGACCCTGTCCTTGAAGGCGTCCATCTCGTGCGGGTACTGCGGGTACTCCTCGAGGTAGCCGACCTTCTCCAGGCGCTGCTGATCGCGCATCTTGACGCGGCACAGGTTGAGCACCGCGTCCTGCATCGAGCAGGCGACCTTCTGGCCCTTGCCGGTCTTCTGGCGGCCGATGATGGCCGTCAGGATGCCGATGGCCAGGTGCATGCCGGTGTTCGAGTCGCCCAGCGCGGCGGCCGAGATGGTCGGCGCCGAGTTCTCGCCCTTCCTCCAGCCGGTGGTCGAGGCGGCGCCGCCGGCGCACTGCGCCACGTTCTCGTAGACCTTCAAGTCCTCGTAG
>DATDES010000253.1:0-12726 GCA_036522975.1 Burkholderiaceae bacterium
CAGGTGAGCTTCCAGCCGCGCTTCGCCAAGGCCACCGCCGACTCGCTGCCCTTTGCCGCGATCCTGCCGCCGGTGCCGCAGACCTCGGACTTCGTCTCCAACGTCTGGCCGACGAACATGCAGCGCGCCCTCAACGGCGAGATCACGTCGGCGCAGATGATGGACGCCATCGCCAAGCACTACGCCAGCAAGTAGACGTTTCGTGACGAACCGGCCCGTGCGGGCGCGAACGGGGCGGCGCCAGTTCGACGCGCTGCCCTATGTGCTGCTGTCGCCGGCCGTGCTGGCGACGCTGGCACTGGTGTTCGTGCCGATGCTGCAGGCGGTGTTCACCAGCCTGCAGCACAACATCCTGTGGAAGCCGCGCGACGTGCGCTTCATCGGCCTGGACAACTACCTGGCCATCGCGCAGGACCCGGTGGCCTGGTCCTCGCTCGGGCGCACGCTGCTGTGGATCGGCCTGACGGTGCCGCTGCAGCTGGCGCTCGGCCTCGCGACCGCGCTGCTGCTGAACCAGCAGTTCCGCTGGCGCGGGCTGGCGCGCAGCCTGATCCTGATCCCCTGGGCTCTGCCCTCGGTAGTGATCGCGCTGATGTGGGCCTGGATGTACCAGCCGCAGGTGGGGCTGTTCAACGACCTGCTGCTGCGGCTGGGAATGGTGTCGAGCGCCGTGCCCTGGCTCGCACAGCCCGGCACCGCGCTGTACGCGATCATCGTCGCGCTGGTCTGGCAGGGCTTCCCGTTCTTCGCGATCATGATCCTCGCGGGCCTGCAGACCATTCCCGCCTCGCTGTACGAAGCCGCGGCGGTCGACGGCGCCACGCCCTGGCAGCAGTTCCGCGAGGTGACGCTGCCTGGCCTGAAGGGCGTGCTCGTGACCGCGGTGATGCTGCGCCTGATCTGGGTCGCCAACTCGATCGACGTGATCCTCGTGATGACCGGCGGCGGCCCCGGATACGCCACCCACACGCTGCCGCTGTACGCCTTCAAGCGCACCTACGGCAGCATGGACTTCGGCTACGGCACGGCACTCGCCTGCACCTTCTCGCTGCTGCTGCTCGGGCTGATCGTGCTGTACCTGCGACGTGCCAACAAGGATCTGCGGGAATGAGCCTGAACCTCGCCGGCCCGCGCCCCACGCCGTTGCGACGCGCGCTGACGCTGCACCTGCCGATGGCGGCGATCGTGCTGTTCGCGATCGGCCCCTACCTGTGGATGCTGTTGACCTCGCTGCGCGTCGAGTCCACGCTGTTCGCGCCGAACCGCACGCTCTGGCCGGCCGAGCTGACGCCCGCGAACTACCTGCGCCTGTTCACCCGGACCAGCTTCGCGATCAACCTGCTGCACAGCGTGGTGGTGGCACTGGGCACCGTGGTGGTCGGGCTGGCGCTGTCGATCACCGCGGCCTACGCCTTCTCGCGCTACCGCTTCCCGGGGCGGCGTGCGCTGATGCTGACCTTCCTGCTGATCAACATGTTCCCGTTGATCCTGCTGATCATTCCGCTCTTCATCACGATGCGCGTGCTCGGCATCCTCGACACGCACCTGGCGCTGATCCTCGCGCATTCCACCTTCTCGATCCCCTTCGCGACCTGGATGATGACGAGCTACTTCGACGCCATCCCGAGGAGCCTCGACGAAGCGGCGCTGGTCGACGGCTGTACGCCGATCGGCGCGCTGCTCAAGGTCGTGCTGCCGCTGGCGCTGCCCGGCGTGATCGCGACCGGCATCTACATCTTCATCACCTCGTGGAACGAGTATCTCTACGCCTCGGTGCTGGCCGGCCAGGACGTGCGCACGCTGACCGTGGCGGTACAGACCCTGATCGGTGAGTACGAGATCGCCTGGGGCCTGCTGACCGCGGGCGGCGTGGTCGGCGCGCTGCCGGTCACGGTGCTCTTTCTCTTCATCCAGAAGCGCCTGATCGCGGGCATGACCCAGGGCGCAGTCAAAGGCTGACATGACCAATCCCATCGGCATCATCTCGATGCAGCACCAGCGCCCGTTCACCGAGCGCGACTTTGCCCAGTTCGCGCGCTGGCGCGAGGCCGGATTCGACTTCGTCGAACTCCTGGTGCCTGAGCCCGGCGAGCTCGACCTCGCCGCCACGCGCAAGGCCTTGGACGGGCAGGGGCTGGGCGTCGTGCTGGCCGCGCGCGTCAACCTCGATCGCAACCTGTGTTCGGGCGACGCCGGCAAACGCCAGGCCGGCCGGGACTACTTGCGCACCTCTGTTGACGTCGCGCATGCGCTGGGCGCCCGCACCGTCGGCGGCCCGCTGTACGGCAACCCGCTGGTGTTCGCCGGCCGCGCACCGCACCCAGTGGACGAGTCCTTGCGCCAGCGCCGCGTCGACTGGTGCGTCGAGGGGCTGCGCGAGGCCGCACCGCACGCCGCGGCAGCGGGCGTGGTGCTCGGCGTCGAGCCCCTCAACCGCTTCGAGACCGACACCCTCAACACCACGCGGCAGGGTGTCGCGCTGATGCGGCTCGTCGGCCACACAAGCATCGGCCTGGTGCTCGACACCTTCCACATGAACATGGAAGACGACGACATCGCCGATGCCATCCGCGCCGCGGCCGGCCACATTGCGCATTTCCAGGCCAACGAAAACCACCGCGGCTACCTCGGCACCGGCCACGTCGACTGGACGGCCGCCGTGCGCGCGCTCGCCGACGTGGGCTACCAGGGCACGGTCTCGCTCGAGCCCTTCCGCCGCAACGACGAGCGCATCGGGATCCCCTTCGCGCAATGGAAGCCGCCAGCGCGCGATGAGCAGGCCGAGCTCGCCGCATCGTGTGCCTTCATCAAGAACTTGCTGCACCTGAACGGAACCCGCCGATGACACGCCGCCTGATCTGGGCCGGCTGCGGCCGCCATGCCGAGCAGATGCTGTTGCCGCAGCTGATGCGCCACGACGTCGAGCTGGTCGGCGTGTGTGACCTCGACCGCACTGCCGCCGAAAGGCTGGCGCGCCGCTACGGCGTGAAGCACGTGGCGACCGACTTCTTCGAACTGCTGCGCCTGCCGGGCCTGGACGTGGCCGGCATGGCGGTCGGGCCGCTGCCGCACCGCGACCTGTCTATCGCGGCGCTGCAGCGCGGGCTGCATGTGTTCATGGAAAAGCCTTGCGGCGCTACGTCGGCTGACGCGCAGGCCATCGCCGCCGCGGCAGCCGATGCCGGTCGCACGGTCGGCGTCGGCTTCATGAAACGCTACTCCACCGCCAACCGCATCGCGCGCAACGTGGTCAAGTCGGCCGCCTTCGGGCCCGTGGTCGGCTTCTTCGGCGAGTACATGACAGCGCCGACCTACTTTGCCGGCGCACCCGACTACACACCCTTCTTCCTGCACCACTGCGTGCACTACATGGACCTGGCGCCGTACTTCGTCGCGCCGGTCGAGAGCGTTACCGTGTTCCCGCGCGAGCACGCGCCGGGTAAGTTGCTGCTGCACGTGCACTTCGCTTTCACCGGCGGCGCGGTGGGTACCGTGATCATGGGCACGCTGCAGTCGCGCGGCACACCGATGGAGCGCCTGCAGGTCATGGGCGATCACCAGCGCGTGGAGGTCGAGGGCGTGCTCGAGGTCAAGCACTTCCGCAATCCGCCCTTCAAGGCCGACGACCCGTCTGCCACGCTGGCCGATGGTGTCGACACGCTGAGCTGGAAGCCCAACCTGACCGCCGCCGCCAACGAGGACTTCAAGGGTTACAACGCCTTGTTCGCGGCGTTCTTTGCGGCGCTCGACGGCCAAGGCACCGACCTGCCGACGATCGAAGACGGCGTGCGCGCGATGCGCGTGCTGGAGGCCATGGTCGCCGGTGTGCAGGCCCCCGGGCAGCCGCAGCGCATCCCCGTCTAAGGAAGAGCGTCAGGGAATCGACGTCTTGCGCCAGCTCTCGTCGGGATCGAAGCGCGTCATGCCGCGTGCCGCCGCATCGGTGTTCGGCCCGAGGTCCTTCTCGTAGACCACGCCGGAGTGGTTGATCATGAAAGACATGACGCCCGTATCGCCATAGCGCACCGGCCAGGCCACCAAAGCGAAGCCCGCGCGCATCCGTCCGCCGATGACGTAGTCGTACGCGCCGCCCGGCGCGCTCTTGCCCTGGCGGGTAAGAATCACGTAGTGATAGCCCCAGTAGCCGGGCCCCTTGGGTGGCTGCTGTGCGATCAGCGGACCGAGCGGGCTCTCGTCCACATCGAGCGGGCTGGGCCAGTAGAGGCCGTCCCTCGTACCCGGGGAGCTCACGAGCTTGCGCGCGTATTCGAGCACGCCCTCGCCGGTGCGATCCTTGGTTGCGTATTCCCGCTGGGCGTCGTAGTAGGCCAGCACCGCCAGTATCGCCGCGCGTTCGTTGCGGCCGATGCGTGCGGTGCGCAGTCTTTCGGTGCCGCCGACAACATCGAAACTCCACTGGGCCTGCTTGCTACGCGCGATCGGAATCGGCAGGGTGAAGCCTTTGTCCTCGCCGACCGTCAGCAGGGCGATGCCATCGCTTTCGTGCTCGATCCGGTGCTGCTTGTTCCATCCCGCCAGGAATGCAGCGACGTCGTCGCGGCTCAGTTCGTCGGTCGGAACGAAGCGCTTCCACTCCTTGCCGAGCACCACTTCCAGGAGCCGGCTGTCGTTGTCTCGCAGCGCCTTGACCAGCGTCTCGGCAGCGGCCTCCGGCGTCGTGAAACCCTTCTGCGCATGGGCCAGTGACGCACCGAGCAAGCCTGCCAGCAGCACCGCGCGTGCGAATGCAGCGATCCAAGTGGGCAGCATGATCTTCACCATTTTTTCCTAGCGGCGACCACCGCCGCCGCCGCCAACGCGCGCGCCGCCGCCGCCCATCGACTGTCGGCTGGCACTGCCGCGGTCGAAGTTCTGGCGCGCCTGGCCCGGGTTGCTCGCGCCGCGCAGCGCATGTTCGTTTCCGCCGAGCGCCTGGGCGCGCTCGCGCGATGCACCGATGTTGCCCGATCCCGCGCCGAGGTCACGCTCGCCGGCCACGCCCGCGCCCTGGCGCCCCCCGCCCCCGGCCTCACGCCCCGACCTGTCGATGGCCGCCTGTGCGCGCTGGCGCGTCGCCGGGTCGTTGCGCAGTTGTTCGCGTGCCTGCGAGGGATCGATGCCGCGGCTCTGCAACACCGATTGCGCCTGCTGGCGTCGCGACTCGGTGACCGGATCGCGGCCCCGAAAGTTGTTGCGTGCCTCGGCGCCGCCGCGACCCTTGTCTAAGCGCTCGCGGGTCGCCTGGTCACGGTAGGGCACACCCTTGCGGTTGGCCGCGTTGTGCTGGAACTTGTTCTGGCCGCGGTCGAGCTGCTGGCCGCGGTTGATGTTGTTGAAGCGATCGACGTCGATGTTGATGTCGCCGCCGCCCCAGTTGCAGTTGCCCCAGATGATCGAGCCGATCGCCACACCCCAGAACACGCCAGCCGCGAAGGCGCCGGGGTAGTAGCCCGGGTAGTAGTAGGAATACGGCGGCCAGTAATAGGGCGGGTAGTACGGATAGGGCCACGGGCCGTAGACGTAGTTCGGGTCGTAGGCCGGCACGTAGACCACATCGGGCCGCGCGGGCTCGATGATGATCACCTGCTGGTTGGCTTCGGTGGTCGTCGAAACCTTCTGTTGCTCATTGGACTTCAGGTTGCCGGCCGCCTGGGCTTTGGCGCGCAGGCGCTGCACCGCATCCAGCGTGTCCTTCGACCCGGCGAGGAAGGCGTCGCCGAGGTTCTGCACCCAATCGGGTTTGTCGCCCATCGCTTGCAGAACCTGCGGGAATGCCGCCAGCGCCTTCACCGCCGGATCCCAGGATTGGTCTTGCACCGCATTGACCGCGGCATCGCCCTTCTGATCCTTGTTGGCCTTGGACCAGGTGGCTGCCTCAGCCACGTCGGCCGGGTAGGTGGCCGCCATCAGCACCTGCGACAGCAGTGAGTCGGGGTAGAGCGCGATTGGCGCCACCAGTTGTTCGAGCTGCTCCTTGCTGAACGCGGCCGCCGATGCCTGACCGGCAGTCTGCGTCGCCGCGGCCTGGGTGGGCGGCGGCGCCGGGACGGTCTGCGCGACCGTCACGAGAGGCAACAGGGAAAGCGTGAACAGGCGGACAAGCCGCGGGGCAGAAACGCGCATCACCAACAAGCATACGCGAATCGGCACGACGATCAGTATCTGCGCGCTCAGTTGCAAATCCCTGCGCCCGCTTAGAAGGGTCAGGCGGCGTCGAACGCAGCCCTCAGCCACCGCAAGGCGTCGCCATCGATGGCCACCACGTCGAACCGGCACGCCGGTGGTGCGGCAAAGCGCAGCAGGTAGTGCCGCGCAGCGAGGACGAGGCTTGCCCGCTTGCCTGCGCCGACGCTCGCGGCCGCTCCGCCGTGCGCGGCGTCGGCGCGCACGCGCACTTCGACGAAGACCAGGGTGCCGTCGCGGTCGCGCAGAATCAGGTCGATCTCGCCCCCGCGCGCATGCGGTCCACGCGCGACCCGATAATTGCGCTCGACCAGCGTCAGCCCGTGCTGCTGCAAATGCGCGAGCGCACGGGTTTCGGCGGCATCGCCGCGGACCTGCTTGTCGGTTGCCGCATTGCGGCGGGAGAACATCGTCGCCACCTCCATCGCTGACGCCGCGATCATCGTCCAGGCCGCCCGGGTGGCGGCGGGTGCTCAGCAGTATCCCGCCGGCACGCTCTACATCGTTGCCACGCCGATCGGCAACCTTGCCGACCTGACGCTGCGTGCGGTGCATGTGCTGGGCCTGGTCGATGCCGTGGCCTGTGAGGACACGCGGGTCGGCGGCTCGTTGCTCGCGCATCTGGGCTTGGCCAAGCCCCTTTTGCCCCTGCACCAGCACAACGAGCATGCCGCCGCCGCCCAAGTCCTGGCGCGTCTGGCCCGTGGCGAGCGCGTGGCCTGCATCAGCGACGCCGGCACACCGGTGGTGTCGGACCCAGGCGCCGCTCTGGTCGCCGCCGCGCAGGCGGCCGGCCACCGCACAGTACCGCTCCCCGGCGCGAGCAGTGTCCTGGCCGCACTGTGCGTGGCCGGCGACAGCGCAGCGGCTGGCTTCGCCTTCGTCGGCTTCGTCCCGGCCAAGGCGGGCGAGCGCGATAGCGCGATCGCGGCACTCGCCGGGCGCCGCGACGAGGCGCTGGTGCTGTTCGAGGCCCCGCACCGCATCGGCGCGCTGCTGAGCGCACTGGCCACTGCAATGCCGGATCGGCGCCTGACCATCGGCCGCGAGCTGACCAAACAATTCGAAACCGTCGTCACGCTGCCCGCTGGCCAGGCACCGGCATGGCTGGCCGCAGACGCCAACCGCTCGCGCGGCGAGTTCGCGCTGGTGCTGCACGCTCAGGGCGCCGAGGTCTCTGTCGAGGGTGCGCTCGACGCGGAGAGCGAGCACACACTGCGTGTCCTGCTGGCCGAGTTGCCGCTGAAGCAGGCGGTGTCGCTGGCAGCGACCCTGACCATGGCGCCGCGCAACCGTCTCTACGAGCGCGCCCTCGCGCTCCGCACCGACGACGTGGCGCCCTGACGAGCCGAAGGCCCGCATCGCGCGCAGCCAGCAGCGCGCTCCTACAATCGCCCGCATGATTGCTCGCGAACCCACGATCGAACGCCTGGCTCAGGCCGAGGCGCTGCTGCTCGAGCCCTTCGGCCTGACCGACAGGCACTTGAGCGAGGCGCTGCAGACGATCGCTGCCCATCGCATCGACGACGCCGACCTTTACTTTCAGAGCACACGCCACGAGGGCTGGAGCCTCGAGGAAGGGATCGTGAAAAGTGGCAGCTTCTCGATCGACCAGGGGGTTGGCGTGCGCGCTGTGGCCGGCGAGAAGACGGCCTTTGCTTACAGCGACGACATCTCCGAAGCCGCCCTGCAGGACGCCGCGCGCACTGTCCGAACGATCGCCGCGGGCGGGCAGAGCCGGCGCATCAAAGTCGGCGTGAAGTCGACCGTTTCGCCCAGCCGCGTGCTGTACGCGCCGACCGACCCGATCACGACCCTGGACAGCACCCAGAAGGTGGCGCTGCTGGAAAAAGTCGAACGCCTGGCTCGCAGCAAGGACCCCCGCATCGTGCAGGTGATGGCCGGCGTGGCTGCCGAGTTCGACGTGGTGCTGGTGGCGCGTGCCGACGGCACCCGAGCCGCCGATGTACGTCCCCTGGTGCGCCTGTCGTTGACGGTGATTGCGGAGCAGACAGTCGCGGGCGTCGTGCGGCGCGAAGTCGGCACCGGAGGCGGCGGCGGCCGCTTCGGCCTGGGCTATTTCCGGGATGCCGTCATCGAGGAGTATGTCGACCAGGCCGTCAACGCCGCCTTGACCAACCTCGAAGCGCGTCCCGCGCCGGCCGGTGAAATGGCCGTCGTGCTCGGGCCGGGCTGGCCCGGCGTACTGCTGCACGAGGCCATCGGTCATGGCCTCGAGGGCGACTTCAATCGCAAGGGCTCGTCGGCCTTCAGCGGACGGATCGGCCAACGGGTCGCAGCCAAGGGCGTGACTGTGCTCGACGACGGCACCTTGCCCGACCGTCGCGGCAGCCTTAACGTCGACGACGAAGGCCAGGTCACGCAGCGCACCGTGCTGATTGAGGACGGCATTCTGAAGGGCTACATCCAGGATGCGATGAACGCGCGCCTGATGCACGTGAAGTCGACCGGCAATGGCCGCCGTGAAAGTTATGCCCATGTTCCGATGCCGCGCATGACCAACACTTACATGCTCCCCGGCCGGCGAACGAAGGACGAGATCGTCGCCAGCCTGAAGCGCGGCCTCTACGCGACCAACTTCGGCGGCGGCCAGGTCGATATCACCAGCGGAAAGTTCGTCTTCTCGACCAGCGAAGCCTTCTGGGTCGAGAACGGCAAGATCCAGTACCCGGTCAAGGGCGCGACCCTGATCGGCAGCGGCCCCGAGTGCCTGACCCGCGTGTCGATGATCGGCAACGACCTGGCGCTCGATACCGGGGTCGGCACCTGCGGCAAGGATGGTCAGAGCGTGCCGGTCGGGGTCGGCCAGCCGACGTTGCGCATCGATGGCCTCACGGTGGGCGGCACGGCCTGAGGGCCCCGACCCCAGCGAGAGGGCCGGGACTCACCCGTGCTAGAGTTGGTCCATGCGTTGCCCCGCCTCGTTTTACTTTGGCTACTTTTGGTTCTCGCCCCATCCGGTGGCTCGAGAGGCAGGCGCCTAAGCAAGACAAGCGCAACGCACTCAACGAACCGCCGGCAACCCCGGCGGTTTTTTATTGCCCGTTCACTTCACGAGCTTCGACAGGAGAGTCCGCATGAGCCCCAAATCCAGCAGCCACGGTGTGGGCAACGAAGGCCATGGCTATGCGCTCAGCGAGAAGACCAGCCAGACCGACGACCAGCGGATCAAGGACGTCACGCCGCTGCCGCCGCCCGAGCACCTGATCCGGTTCTTCCCGATCGCCGGCACCCCGGTCGAGGCCTTGGTCGGCGGTACGCGTGACAAGATCCGGCGCATCCTGAACGGCCAGGACGATCGCCTGCTCGTCGTGATGGGACCGTGCTCGATCCACGACCCCGCGGCCGCGCTCGACTACGCGAAGAAGCTGAAGGCCGAACGCGCCCGTCACGCCGACACGCTGGAAATCGTGATGCGGGTCTACTTCGAGAAGCCGCGCACGACCGTCGGCTGGAAGGGCCTGATCAACGACCCCTACCTCGACGAGAGCTACCGCATCCACGAGGGCCTGCGCATCGCCCGTCAGCTGCTGGTCGACATCAACCGCTTGGGCATGCCGGCCGCCAGCGAGTTCCTCGACGTGATCTCGCCGCAGTACATCGGTGACCTGATTGCCTGGGGTGCCATCGGTGCGCGCACCACCGAGTCGCAGGTCCATCGTGAGTTGGCCTCCGGGCTGTCCGCCCCGGTGGGATTCAAGAACGGCACCGACGGCAACCTGAAGATCGCCATCGACGCGATCCAGGCCGCGTCCAAGGCACACCACTTCCTGTCAGTGCACAAGAACGGGCAGGTCGCGATCGTCGAGACCAAGGGCAACAAGGACTGCCACGTGATCCTGCGCGGCGGCAAGGCGCCGAACTACGATGCAGCAAGTGTCGCAGCCGCCTGCAAGGAGATCGAGGCGGCCAAGCTGGACTGCCGTTTGATGGTCGACTTCAGCCATGCCAACGCCAACAAGCAGCATGAGCGACAGATCGAGGTCGCGCGCGACGTCGCCGCGCAACTGGCCGCCGGCACACGCTGCATCTTCGGCGTCATGGTCGAGAGCCACCTGGTGGCCGGCGCGCAGAAGTTCAGCCCCGGCAAGGACGACCCGGCTGCGCTGGCTTACGGCCAGAGCATCACCGACGGCTGCATCGGCTGGGACGACTCGGTCGGGGTGCTCGACGCGCTGGGGGCCGCCGTGCGCGCGCGCCGCGCGGCCTGAGTTCACTCGGCCGAGCGGGCCAGCCGCTCGGAGTGCCAGTAGACGTCGTCACCACCCAGCCCATCGAGATTGGCGCGGTTGAGTACGCGGGCCAGTACAAACAACAGGTCCGACAGGCGGTTCAGGTACTGGCGCGGCGCTTCGTTGACCGGCTCCTGCGCCGCCAGAGCCACGACGGCACGCTCGGCGCGGCGCGCGACGGTCCGGCTCACATGGGCCAGTGCCGCGCTGCGCGTGCCGGCGGGCAGGATGAACTCGGCCAGGCGCGGCAGCGCGGCGTTGTAGTGGGCCAGCGCTTCATCGAGGCGCAGCACCGCGTCGACCTTGACCAGCTCGTAGCCGGGGATCGACAGTTCGCCGCCGAGGTTGAACAACTCGTGCTGGATCGTCACCAGCAATTCGCGCACGTCGTTGGGCAGCGCCTCGGCGAGCAGCACGCCCAGGCCCGAGTTGAGTTCGTCGACGTCGCCCATCGCCTGCACCCGCAGCGCGTCCTTGCGCGTGCGCGTGCCGTCACCCAGGCCGGTCGTACCATCGTCGCCGGTGCGGGTCGCGATCTGGGTCAGCCGATTCGCCATCCGGCCATGCTACCTACAATTGGCGCGCCAGACACTGCAGGAGTGGCCGCCATGAATGCTCCGAACGAACAGCTTCCGCGGGTCGCCATGCGCCCAATCCCGGCCGCGATGCTCGCCGCCTTGCGCCAACGCTTCGGCGAGCGCTGCTCGACCGCCGCCGCGGTGCGCGACCAGCATGGCCGCGGCGAGTCGGTCTACGACGCTGCGCCGCCCGAGGCCGTGGTGTTCTGCGAAAGCACCGACGAGGTCGCCCTCGTTGTCTCGCTGGCCGCCGCCCATGCCGTGCCCGTGATCCCGTTCGGCGTCGGCTCCTCGCTCGAGGGCCACCTGTTGGCAGTGCAGGGCGGTGTCAGCATCGACCTGTCGCGCATGAACCGCATCGTGCGCGTGAATGCCGAGGACCTGACGGTCACGGTCGAAGCCGGCGTCACGCGCGAGCAGCTCAACCGTGAGATCCGCGACACCGGCCTGTTCTTCCCGATCGACCCCGGCGCCAACGCCACGCTCGGCGGCATGGCCGCCACGCGGGCGTCGGGCACGAACGCGGTGCGCTACGGCACGATGAAGGACAACGTGTTGGCGCTGACGGTGGTCAGCGCCGACGGCAGCGTGATGCGCACGGGCACGAGGGCCAAGAAGTCGAGCGCGGGCTACGACCTGACGCGCTTGATGGTCGGCAGCGAGGGCACGCTGGGCGTGATGACCGAGGTGACGGTGAAGCTCTACCCGCTGCCCGAAGCGGTGAGCGCGGCGACCTGCTTCTTCCCGAGCGTCGACGCCGCGGTGCAGACGACGATCGCGATCATCCAGATGGGGGTGCCGATCGCTCGCTGCGAACTGCTCGATGCGAACGCGATCCGCGCTGTCAACCGCCACTCGAAGCTGACGCTGCGCGAGGCGCCAATGCTCTTGATGGAGTTCCACGGCAGCGAGGCGGGCGTGGCCGAGCAGGCGGCCACCGTACAGGAGATCGCGCGCGAACACGGCGGCGCGGATTTCGAGTGGGCCCGTACGCCCGAGGAGCGCACCCGGCTGTGGAAGGCGCGCCACGAGTCCTATTTCGCGGCGCTGCAGATGCGCCCCGGCTGCCGCTGCCAGAGCAGCGACACCTGCGTGCCGATCTCGCGCCTGGCCGAGGCGATCAACGAATCGGTGGTCGAGGCAGAAGCCTCGGGCATCCCCTACTGGATCGTCGGCCACGTCGGCGACGGCAATTTCCACCTGTCCTACCTGCTCGATCCGAATGACGCGGTCGAGTTCGCAGCGGTGGAGAACCTGAACGTCAAGATGGTGCAACGCGCACTGCGCCTGGAAGGCACCTGCACCGGCGAACATGGCATCGGCCTGCACAAGATGCCCTACTTGGTCGACGAAGCCGGGCCGGATGCCGTGGCAATGATGCGCCAGATCAAGCGCGCACTCGACCCGAAGAACATCATGAACCCGGGGAAGATCTTCGCATTCTGAGTCAGCTCGCTCCGCGAGCTCCGACCTGCGCTGGAAGCATCGGTCGGCGCTAGGTGGGTTCAATCGCCCAGCGCTGGGTCACGTCGCCGTCAACGTCGACGCTCTCCAGGTGCACCGGAAAGCCCCACAGGCGGGCAACGTGCTTCAGGACCTCTTGCGCGCCCTCGGCCAGCGGCCGGCTGTTGTGCTGGGTGTGGCGCAAGGTCAGCGCGCGGTCACCGCGCAGGTTGACGTTCCAGACCTGGATGTTCGGCTCGCGCGACCCC
>DATDES010000254.1:0-6087 GCA_036522975.1 Burkholderiaceae bacterium
CCGCCCACCATTTGGGCGCGGGCAATCAGGTCGTCATCGGCGGGGTGGAGGCGAATAAAGGGTGTCATGGTGTATTTCTGCGTTTTAAATCAAGTGCCATCGCGGAACCGGCTCTGCCGGGCCGCAGGTGGCGCCCCCCTGGGGGGGAGCGCCGAAGGCGCTTCGGGGGGGGGCCACCTCATCCATACAGGTCGAGCCGATTGCGAACCCTCAACAGCCGCGCCGAGCCGAGGCACACCGCCGCGGCCAGCACGATGCCCTGGAAGAGCGGCTGCCACAACGGATCGAGGTCGAAAACAAACAGCAGGTCACCGATCGTCCGGAACATCAGCGCACCAAAGATCGCGCCGATGGCGCTGCCCGAGCCACCGAACAACGACACGCCGCCAAGCACCACCGCAGCGATGGAATACAGCGTGTAGGTGCTGCCGTTGGCGGCCGACGCCTCGCCCGAGTAGGTGATGCAGGTGACGAACACGCCGGCAATCGATGCCAGCAGGCCCGACAAGGTGTAGGCCACCAGCTTGGCGCGCCGGATCGGCACGCCGGACATGTAGGCCGCGACCTCGGACGAACCGAGCGCATAGGCGGCGCGGCCGATGACCGAGCGTCGGAACGGCCACCACACCACCAGCACCAGTGCCAGCAGCAACACCAGGCTGGCCGGCACCCCGCCGGGCAACTGTCCCGTCAGCGCATCGGCCAGCGAGGCGTTGACGTCGCCGCCGGGCACGCGCCGCAGGGCCAGCGCCGCGCCGTAGTACACCGCACCGGTGGCGATGGTGGTGACGATCGGCTGCAGGCGCCCGTAGATCACGATCAGGCCGTTGATCGCGCCGCACAGGCACCCTACCAACAGCACCCCCACGACACCGAGCGCGGTCATCAGCGGCGTGCCGACGACGATGGAGGACGCCAGGCAGTTGGCCAGCACCAGCACCATGCCCACCGACAGGTCGATGCCCGCCGTCAGCACCACCAGCGTCTGCGCCATGGCCACGATCGCCAGCAGCACGCCCTTGTTGGCGGCGGTCGTCGCGACGTTGGCGTTCAGCCCGACCGGGTGGTTGGCGACGTAAATCGTGAACATCACGACGAAGCCTGCCAGGGCCAGCAGCGTGCCGCGGTGTTCGCGCAAGTGGTACGGCCAGTCGGACTTCATGCGGCGGCGGCCGGCACGCCGACATGTTCGTCATCGATGTTCAGCGCGCTGCTGACGAGCGCGTGTTCGGTGATCTCGGCGCCGACCAGCTCGCGCCGGATCGCACCGTCGTACATCACCAGCACGCGGTCGCAGCAGCCGACCAGTTCGTCGTAGTCGGTCGAGTAGAAGAGGACCGCCGCGCCGCCTTCGGCCAGGCGGCGCAGCAGGTCGTAGATCTCGTGCTTGGTGCCGACGTCGATGCCGCGCGTGGGGTCGTTCAGCAGGATGATGCGCGGCTGCATCATCAGCCACTTGCCGATCACGAGCTTCTGCTGGTTGCCGCCCGAGAGCGACGCGGCGGGCAACTCGGTGCCGCCGGTGCGCACCGCGAGCAGCTTGACGATGCGGTCGACCGCCTCGCGTTCGGCCGTTCGATCGATGACACCGGCCTTCGACAGGCGGCCGAGCGCTGCCAACGACAGGTTGTCGCGCACCGACATCGGCAGCATCAGGCCCTCGGTCTTGCGGTCTTCGGGGATCAGCGCCATGCCGATCGCGGCGCGCTTGGCCTGGCTCGGGCCGAGAATGTCGACCGTGCGGCCGTCGACCCGCACCTGACCGGTGATGCCGCGCAGCACGCCGAACAGCGCGAGCAGGAGTTCGCGCTGGCCCTGGCCGTCCAGCCCGCCCAGACCCACCACCTCACCGGCCCGCACCTGCAGCGAGATGTCGTGCAGCCTGTCGCTCCAGCCGAGGGAGCGCACGTCGAGCAGCGGCGCTGCGTCGGTCGCCGCGCGCACGGTCCGGGTCCTGGCCGGCAAGACGCCGTCGTAGTCACGGCCGATCATCAGCTCGACAACCTCGTTGTCGGTCTTCGTGCCGGCCGCGAAGTGGGCCACGCTGCGGCCGTTGCGGAACACGGTGCACTCGTCGGCCAGCTCGGTGATCTCGTGCATGCGGTGCGAGATGTAGACCAGCGCCAGCCCCTCGGCGCGCAAGCGCTTCAGCACGGCATAGATGCGCGTCACGTCGGCCGCCGTCAGCGCCGACGTGGCCTCGTCGAGGATCAGGATGCGCGGCGCTCGCGCCAGCGCCTTGGCGATCTCGACCATCTGCCGCCGCGACAACGACAGATCCTTGACCAGCGCCATCGGATGGATGTCGTCGGCGCCGGCGCGCGCCAGCGCCTGCTCAGCCATGCGGCGCTGGGCCTTGCGGTCGATCAGTCCGAAGCGTGTCGGCGGGTTGCTGATCGCGATGTTGTCGGCCACCGACAGGTCGGGGATCAGCGACAGTTCCTGGAAGATGCAGACGATGCCGGCCGCGTTGGCCGCCGCGGGCGAGGCGAAGGACACCGGCCGGCCGTCGAACAGCATGCGGCCCTCGTCGGGCGCGACCACGCCGGCCATGACCTTGATCAGCGTCGACTTGCCGGCGCCGTTCTCGCCCAGCACGGCATGGATGCAGCCGGCCTCGACGACCAAGTCCGCACCCTGCAATGCATGCACGCCGCCATAGCGCTTGCAGACCCCCTCCATGCGGAACAGGCTCATGGCGGCGGCCTCAGAGCCCGCGAAGGCTACTTGTTGGCTTCGGTCTGCCCCATGATCTCCTGCGCGGTGAAGTTGATCGCGCAGGTCGGGAAGGCGTTGCCGACGAAGAAGTTGTCGGACTGGCCGGCGTAGAAGTTGATGCCGTCCTTGAAGCCGGGATCCTCCACCGTCGACAGCGGCAGCTTGATCGACTGCGGCAGCACCTTGCCCTCGAGCGCCGCGATCGCCACCTTCAGCGCCACCGCGACCTGGGCCGGCCCGGTGCCGCCCGAGGCGCACTTCAGGCCCTGGCCGGCGTACTTCGCGCAGAACTTGCGAAAGCCGTTCTCGGTCTCGCCGCCGAAGGGCACGAACGGGTGCTTGGCATCGAGCATCGCCTGCACGACACCGGTGTCGCCGCCCTGCGCCGTGATCGCGTCGAACTTCTTGTGCACCGCGATCGCGTCGGCGGTGACCTTCTGTGCCGTCGGATCGTCCCACTTGCCGATGACCTCGATCGTCTCCCACTTCTTGCCCGACGCCTTGAACACTTCCTGGATACCGTCGTGCCGGTCGCGATCGACCGAGGTGCCTGACACGCCGCGCACCTCGAGCACCTTGCCGCCGCTGGGCACGTTCTTCACCAGCCACTGCGCCCAGTACTTGCCCAGGCCCTTCTGGTCGACGTTGACGTTGATCGCCTCCTCGGTGTCGAGGATGTTGTCGAACGCCACCAGCACGACGCCGGCATCGTTGGCGCGCTTGATCACCGGCTTGAAGGCCGCCGGGTTCTGCGCGTTGACGACAATGGCGTCGAAGCCCGAATCGATGAAGTTGTTGATCGCCGCGATCTGCGCCGCGACGTCTTCACCGGTGGAGACGACCTTGTACTCCTTCAGCTTGGCGGCCACCTCGGGCTGCGCGGCGTAGGCCTTGGCCGTCTTGATCATCTGGATGCGCCAGGTGTTGGCGATGTACCCGTTGGCCAGCGCGATGCGGTAGGGGCCCTTCTTGGCCGGGTACTGGAACAGCTTGGTCTTGTCGTCCCAGGGGGTGAAGCACTTCGGGTCCGAATTGGGTTTGGTCACCACCGCGGGCGGCGCCGCGAACGCGGCACCGGCAGCGACGAGGGCCGCCGCAGCGGCAATACGGACACGGAGTTGCATGACGGGTCTCCTCTTGTGGGCACCCCCGGGCGCGGGGGTGCTTTGGTCCGATCATCATACAAATGGCGGCGGCGGCGCAAGGGGGCGCGCCCTGCACCGGCAGGCGCGCTGCTCGGCGCGCCCGCGTCGCGGCGGCGATGGCACAGCTCGCGCGCCCCAACGCTTCGTAGAGAAAGGCGCGCGTGCGCGCTGCCAGTCGCGCTTCACGGTGGGTTCCGACACACCCAGCGCCAGCGCGACCTCAAGCACCTCCAAGGCCAGCACGGCGCGCATCTCGGCCACCTGCAGCAGGCACGGATCGATCCGACCCATGCCGACGAGACCAGCCTGCGCCGCGGCCGGCACTACATCACCGTCGTCCACGACCTGGACACCAAGTGGCTGCTGTTCGCCACCGCGGGCCGAGACCACCAGACGGTGCTGGACTTCGCCGCAGACCTCAAGGCCCACAGCGGCGATCCGGCCGAGGTGCGTCACGTGTGCATGAACATGAGCGCGGCGCACGCCAAGGGCGCGGGCATGGCGCTGCCGCAGGCCGACATCAGCTACGACCGCTTCCACGTGATTGCGATGGCCATCCAGGCGATGGACGACGTGCGACGTGAGGAGTTGCGCACCGAGCCCGATGAGGGGGCTGCCGCGCTGCTGGGTGCGGACCCCAAGACACGGCGCAGCCTGTTATGGGGCATGCGCATGAACCCGGTGGGCTGGACCGCGGCGCAGACCCCCGCGATGCACCGTTGGCACCATGCTTGAGCCGGCCCGTCCTCGGTTGTTCACGCGACGAGATCGCGCCTCCGGAGGCGGACAAGGGCGTACGTCTCCAGTACCTTGAGACCGGTCGTTCGCGAGGCCAATCCCTGGTCGATCGGATGACTGGAAGTGGCCAACTGCGGCCGATCGCGGGCCGCGGCCCTACTCACGCTGACTGGCGTTGAACAGTCATTGGGTCGAGCGCGAAGCATTGGTTCGAACGGCAGCTATACAAGGTACTGCGGTCGTAGCGTCGCAAGCGCCGGCACGCCCGCTGCGGTGGACATACATGGGCGCCGCCAGTTTGCAAGGCTCTTCTCGCGGTGGGAGAAGGTTGCAGCCATACATTCAGCCTTCATACGCGCGAACCGCTTCGGCCTTGAAGGAATGCGCTGGCTGGATCCTCTACAACTCTGCGCGCTTGGATTATTTCTTAGCTGCCATGCGCCCGCGATCATCGGGATCCTCGGGATCCATACCCTGGATCGGTCTGTTTTGCTTGTCCGGCGGAATCTCGACTACCTTGTCGGCGTTTGCCTCGTCCCGGAAGTTCTGCGGTTCGCTGATCGTTGCGTTCTTCGCCGATTGCTCTAGCGCCTCGCGCTGATCCTCAATGCGTGGGCCCGGAGTCTGCTCCATTGTGCGGCGCTGCTGAAGAACGCCGTCGCGACCACTGGCAGCGCGCCAGATCATCAATACTCCGGCTATCCCGGCCGCTGCCCGCAGCCATGCCGATCGTCCCGGTCTTGACATCTGCAGCAAGGCCACACCCGTGCCGAAAGCCGCCCAATGTTCGCCGGGAACACCGCTGCGGCGCTCATCCCACTGCTGTAGTTGCTTCAATACGAGGGGCAGCAGGATCATGACGATCTCCAGAAGTAGTCGGCCTCGTTGCTGCAAGGATCACTTAACTTCCAGCGTCTCCTTGCAGTCACGATCCTGCATTGGAGACCTGCGTCGCAGCGCGACTCGTAGGACGATAGCGAAGCGTCCTGTAGGTGCGCAGAGCAAGGTCCACTTCAGCTTCGCCACCATGCGACGCTGAATGCACGAACGCACCACGCAACGGTTGGCCACGACACCTCGACGCCAATGCCAAACGCCGTACATAGCCGGCGCACAGGAAGCTGTGGGGATTCAAGTCGGACTGGAGCTGTCACCCAGGGCGCCCTTCTCATAGTCGTCGGTCGTGCTCCAGCGAATTGGTTCCTTGTCGGTCGATCAAGCGAACCAGATCGGGGCGAATTGGGTGATGGGCGCCCGATCATCACACCGGGCGGCGGCGCGGTCCATGACCTCACATGTCCTCGCGCGCGTCGTCACCACGGGCGTTGCCCGACATGCCGCACGGTAACAGTCTTCTTTGCGGCGTTGAATCTGCAGGTGGGGTCGACAGCTTTGGGTTGAGCCCTGGCAGTCAATCCGGCGAATCTGCCGTCTGCTAGCCGTCATCCGAACTGATGTTGCCGGTTTGCTGGCACACGCCACCGAC
>DATDES010000255.1:0-4893 GCA_036522975.1 Burkholderiaceae bacterium
ACGCTCGCACGCGTGCTCGCGGCATTGGTGCGGTTGCTCGACACGACCTTCGTGCGCATCGGCAACAGCGCGTACACCCGCGCCAACGGTTCGTACGGCCTGACCACCTTGCGCAGCGGGCACGCGGGCGTTCGAGGCAGCGAGGTGTGCCTGAGTTTTCGTGGCAAGAGCGGGAAGCAGCAGCGCGTCAGGATTGACGATCACCGCGTGGCGGCGGTCGTGCGCCGCTGCCAGAACCTGCCGGGACAGGAATTATTCCAGTGGATCGACGAGGCCGGCCACTTGCACCCGATCGGTTCGGCCGACGTAAACGCCTACCTCTGCGATGCGGCGGGGTTGCGCGTCACGGCGAAGGACTTTCGCACTTGGCACGGCAGCGTCCACGCGCTCTCGCTCGCCGGCCAAGATGGGGCAAGCGTGAGCAGCGTGCTGCAAGGCGTCTCCAGTGTTCTCGGCAACACGCCGGCGGTTTGCCGCAAGGCCTACGTCCACCCCATGGTGCTTGCGATAGTCGAGTCGGCATCCGACCCGCAAGCGGCGGGCCCCCCCGAGCCACGCGCCCAGCGCCGTGGCTTGCGAGCTGGCGAGCGACAGCTTCTGGCGCTGCTCGCGCGTGGCGCGTGACCGCGCTCGGGAACATCCATTGCCGCGTCGACTCGCAGGTCTGCGAACGGGTCGCAGGCCGCAACCCGCAACAAGCGAAGGAATCCCGATCATGAAACAGGACAAACTCGAGCCTTCGAAACGAACCGCTGCCGGCAGCAAATCGACCGACAAGCGCAGCGTCGAACCGCCAGATGCCCGCGACGACGGGACGATCGCGCCGCACGGCGGCACCACCGGCAACAGAGCACGTTACTCCGGCGACCGCTCGAAGACCATCGCCACGCCAGGCGGTGGGTCCAAGGGCAAGCAGTAGCGTTGCCGGCGTGTCAGGCGTCCAGGATCGCTTATAGAATCGAAAGGAACCGTCGTGAAACCCTTCCGCATCATCTTGCTTTCATTCGGAGTCGCGTTGGCCGCGGCAGGATGCGACCGACGTTCGGCAACTCCGCCCGACACCGCACCCACCGCCACCACGCCGTCTGCCCCTATGCCGCCTGCCTCGCCGGCCAGCCAGTGATCATCTGGCGCCGCCGGCGGGGTACGCCACGCACCGACTGGAAAATATTGCGGCAACGCGGGTGGGGTGCTTTGCGGCTGCGGCCTCTCTTCGTCAAACCTGTAAATCAAGCGTGGCGGCGGGCTCAGGCGGCGCCGACGCTGCCAGTGACCGGCAGCACGATGCCGCTGATGTAGCCCGAGCACACCGGCGACGCAAGGAAGACATAGGCCGGCGACAACTCTTCGGGTTGCGCAGCGCGCCGCATGTCGGTCTTGCGGAAGATTTCGGCGACCTTGTCCGGTTCCCGATCGGCCGGGTTCAGCGGTGTCCAGACCGGGCCTGGAGCGATCGCGTTGACGCGCATGCCCTTCGGCAACAGGTTGCGCGCAAGGGATTTGGTGAAGGCGTGGATCGCACCCTTGGTCGTAGCGTAGTCCAGGAGGTGCTCGCTGCCTTCGAGCCCGGTCACCGAAGCGGTGTTGATAATCGCCGCGCCGGCGCGCAAGTGCGGCACCACCGCGCGGGCCATCTGGAAGTAGCCGTAGACATTCGTGCGCAGCGTCTCGTCGAAGCGTTCGTCGGACAGGTCCCCGATCGCCTCGGCGTGTTCTTGAAAGGCGGCGTTGTTGACCAGCACGTCGATGGCGCCGAAGGCTTGCATGACCTGCGCGACCGCGCGGTTGCAGAAGGCGGGGTCGCGCACGTCGCCGCCGACGAGCACGCAGCGCCGACCCTCGGCCTCAACATCGCGCTGTGTCTGCCGCGCGTCGCCGTGTTCGTTCAGGTACAGCACCGCGATGTCGGCGCCCTCGCGCGCGAAAAGAACCGCCACGGCGCGACCGATGCCCGAGTCTCCACCGGTGATCAGCGCCACCTTGCCTTGCAGCTTGGCGCTGCCGACGTACTCGGGCGCGAGGTAACGCGGGGCGACGAGCAGGTCCGCTTCGCTGCCGGGCTTGTCCAACCCTTGCGCCGGCAGCATGTCGGGCTGAACACTTGCGCCCGCCTGAACCGGCGACTCGGACGGCTCATTCGCCGGCTTGGCCGCGTTGCGCCGCCGCTGCTCGCGCTGGATGCCGCGCTGGCTTCAGCCCGCCGGGCATCGGCAGCGGGCGCGGCGCCCGTTTTGGTCTTGATCATGCGCCGCTGCGGCAAGGCACGTGCCGGTTGCTGCCGTCAGCCGTTGGCGCTGGCTGAACGGTGTCGGGTGTCGGTGTCGGTGTTCGGTGTCGGGAGTAGCCTTCGCGTCGGTCTAAGCCAGGCGCTGGAATTCCGATCAAGTTTTGCGTCCGGACAGCAGCCGGTCACGTCGGCCGGTGGCTGGCAATGAGCAGAACGCCGAGAGCGGCCGTTTCAAGTGCTTGGCCAAGTGGATCGCGGGTCAGATATGAGTGAGTGTCAGTGAAAGGCCTATTGCAACGACCGTTCCAAATTGGCAGATTCGTTGCACAGGGATTGCTAACTAACTACTTTGCGGCGCAAAAATCGGAGCCCCTCGCCCCGCGGCGCGCACCGTAGCTGGACGGTTTGGTGCGTGAACGCACCGGCGCTGGCCGCCCGTGGGGCTTCATCTCTTCGCGTTTGCAGTTGATCCGCTTGACAGGCCGGTATGGGGAGAGTACCTTAACCATAGCAATGGGTAAGGAAGCATCAATTGCCAAGCTTGGTGAAGCAGTGCTGGCGATGATCCAGGGCTCGCTGTCGGAGGTCACGCGCCAGTGCGGCGACCCGAGCTGCGCCTGCGCCTGGGACCCGCTGCGCCGGCATGGTCCGCACCTGTATCTCAAGTTCAGCGCCGACGGCAAAGCGCAGTCGGTGTACGTTCCACCCGATCACGCACCGGCGCTGCGCGAGTCGCACCAAGCCTGGCTGCGCTTCCAGGAGATTGGCGCGGAGCTGGCCGGCACCAACCGCGAGCGCTTCCTGCGTTCGCTCGACCGCGACAAGCAGCGAACCAAAGCAGCCCGCGCCAAGGCGCGATCCAAGAGCTCTCGGTGATCGAGCGCAGCCGCTGCCCCCTCCCATCGGGTGGCGGCCCGATCGCCGAAGATGTCGCCGCGCTCTGGGAAGGCTGGATGCGCCAGGTCGATGAACTGCTGGCTGACGAGCAGCTTGTCGAGTTGGTCTTCGATGCGCTGGCGCGGCGCTGGACGCACAGCCGCACCCGCGGGCGCCGCGGCACGCCTGCCGATGTGGTGCTGCGGCTGCTGGTGCTCAAGCATGTGCGCAACTGGAGTTACGGCGCGCTCGAGCGCGAGGTGCGTGCCAACCTGGTCTATCGGCAGTTCACGCATGTGGGCGCCGGCAAGGTGCCTGATGCGAAGACGCTGGGCAGGATCGGCTTGGCACTGGGGTCAGCGGTGGTCGAGCGCCTGCACCAACGGGTGGTGACCATCAGCCGTGAGTGCGGGATCGTGGAGGGCCGTCGCATGAGAGTCGATACGACCGTGGTCGAGACCAACATCCACTACCCGACTGACGCTTCGCTGTTGGGCGACGGCGTGCGCGTGCTGACGCGCACGATGAAGAAGATCACCGAACTCGCCGGCGCCGTGGGCGCCGTGCTGCGCGACCGCTCACGCAGCACCCAGCGATGCCTGATCCAGATCGGGCGGGCCGCACGCAGCCGCAGCGACCAGGGCAAGCAGCGTCTGCAGCAGTGCTACCGCAGGCTACTGGCAATCAGCGGCCGAGTCGCCGGACAAGCCAAGCGCTTCGCCCAGGAGGTGGCCTCGGGCTGCAAGCGCTCGGTCGATCTGCTGCAACAGATGACGCTGGAGGGCCATCGCGCCTACATCGAGACGATGCTGCCGCGGGTGCAACAGGTGATACGCCAGACTCGCCAGCGCATCAACCACGGCAACACCCATTCGCCCGGCAAGATCGTCAGCCTGTTCGAGCCGCATACCGAGATCATCCGCAAAGGCAAAGCCGGCAAGCCCACCGAGTTCGGCAAGATGGTCAAGATCCAGGAGGCCGAGCAGCAGATCGTGACCCACTACGAGGTTTACGACCGGCGTCCGGCCGACTCCGATCTGGTGGTCCCGGCGCTCGAGCTTCACAAGCAGCAGTTCGGCCACGCGCCCAAGCTGATCACGACCGACGCGGGCTTCTTCTCGGCCGCCAACGAGGCAGCTGCACGCGAACTCGGCGTCAAGCGCATCTCGATGCCCAACCGCAGCAGCAAGAGTCCGCAGCGTCGACTGCTCGAGCGCAAACGGTGGTTCCGCGAAGCTCAGCGCTGGCGCACCGGTTGCGAAGGACGGATCAGCCTGCTCAAGCGCCGGCACGGGCTCAACCGCTGTCGCTACAAAGGCGAGGACGGCATGAGGCGCTGGGTCGGGCTGGGGGTGATCGCCGACAACCTGATCAACATCGGGCAGGCCCTGAACACCGCCGGCGCAGAATGACCGCCGCAAACTGAGCAAGGCGCCTGACGTGATCCCTCGCGACGCGACGCAATGTTGACCCTCGCGTCGTGCGTTAGCCGCTCAACTCGTCCAGTGAATTCTGCGCCGCAAAGTAGCTAGTAGTGTTCGTGCTGTGGATCCGGCTCGACGCCGCCTGGATGACCCTGGGCTCCGCCGCCGCGCCGTTCGAGCCGGTGCGCAGGCGACATCGACTGGCCGCTGGTGGCGGTGCGCTGGATCGGCGCCGCGCTGGTGGTGCCGGTGATGGAAGAGCTGTTCTGGCGCTCGTTCCTGTTGCGCTGGATTCAGCAGCCCCAGTTCGAAACGGTGGACCCCCGTCGCGTCGGGTTGCGCGCGGTGATCATCTGTACCTTCGTG
>DATDES010000256.1:0-4506 GCA_036522975.1 Burkholderiaceae bacterium
CCCCGAGCGTGAGGCATTGCTCAGCCAGGGGCAGCAGGCGATCGACCGACAGGCGCTGCACGCCGGGCATCGAGGCCACATCCTGCGTCTGGCCCTGTCCGTCGAGCAGGAAGACCGGATAGATCAGGTCCGAGGCGGCGAGCTGGTTCTCGCGTACCAGGGCGCGGCTGAAGGCGTCACGGCGCAGGCGGCGCGGCCGACTGGCAGGGAACGCGGGCAAGTGGGGCGGCACGGGTGTGGGCATGGCATCGTTTGGGCAGGTCCGCCGCAGCCGCCCGCCGGGGCCTAGAACAGCCCCCGGCAAATTGTGACGGGGCGGTTACAAACGACGCACGCTCTGCTAAAGTGGCCAGTGAATGATAGCCGCAAGGCCTTCATTCCCTGCTTTTCCTCCCTGAGCAGGCGCCTTAGCGTGATGACAGCGATAAGGCATTTCAAGCCCCGGTCGCGAGACTGGGGCTTTTTTCTGGGGCGCCGACCCCGTCCGCATAATCGACGCGCATGAGCTCGAGCTACCTCTGGGTCAAGGCCTTCCACATCGTCTTCGTTGCCAGCTGGTTTGCGGGCCTGTTCTACCTGCCGCGCCTGTTTGTCAATCTGGCCCTGGTGCCACCCGACAGCCGCGCCGAACGCGAGCGTCTGTTGTTGATGGCGCGCAAGCTCTATCGTTTTGCGGGCCTGCTGATGGGGCCGGCCCTGGCGCTCGGCGTGGTGCTGTGGCTGGTCTACGGTGTCGGTCGCGGGCCGGGCAGTGGCTGGCTCCACGCCAAGCTGGTCGTGGTGGCGGCGGCCATCGGCTACCACCATGTTTGTGGCAAGCTGTTGCGCGAGTTCGAGGCTGGCAGCCAACAGCGCCGCAGCGACCGTTGGTTCAGGGTATTCAACGAGATCTCGGTGCTGCTGTTCATCGCCGCCGTGGTGCTGGTGGTGGTCAAGCCCTTCTGACGTGGTGACTGCCGGCACGCGTTGCACCAGTCCCGCCGGAGCCTCGGGCCGCTTCGGCCGGCCTGGCGGCGCCCGATGACCCGCTCTTCAGCGCCCCAGCGCAGCACGTCCTTGCCGCTGGCGCTCGCGTTCTCGGCCCTCGTGGTCTACGCCAGCCTGTACCCATTCAGCGGCTGGCGCTGGCCGCCGTCTCAAAGCGGGCTGGAGGTATTGCAGCTGCCCTGGCCGCCATGGCGCAATCGCTTCGACGAGCTGTCGAACCTGCTCGGCTACGTGCCCCTTGGCGCACTGCTGTTCGTGGCGGCCCTGCGCAACGGCAGGATGACGGGTGCGGCTTGGGCGACAGCCCTGGGGCTTGGTGCGCTTCTGTCGCTCGCGGTCGAGGTCGCACAGGCCTTCGTGCCCGCGCGGGTGCCTTCGCTGAAGGACTGCGCCTTCAATGTTTCGGGCGCATTCGCCGGGGCCTTGCTCGCAGCGCTGCTCGACAAACTGGGTTGGCTTGATCGCTGGCACGCGTTGCGCGAGCGCTGGTTCTCGCGGCGCAGCGCGGGGGGCTTGGTCCTGCTGCTGTTGTGGCCGCTCGGCCTGCTGTTCCCGACACCCGTGCCGCTGGGCTTGGGTCAGGTTTGGGGCGAGGCGCGCCAATTGATCGAAGCGGCGATTGCGGGCACACCCTGGGCGGACGGTGTGACGGCGTGGCTCGGCGACGCCGGCGAAGCCGGGGAGATGCCGGCGCTGTCACGGGCCCATGAACTGCTGGCGACGGCGCTCGGTCTGGCCGCGCCCTGCCTGGTTGCCTATGCCGCAACGCGTGCCGGACTGCACCGCCTGGCGCTGCTGGCTGGCGCGACGCTGCTCGCGGTAAGCGTCAGCACCTTGTCGACGGCCCTCAACTTCGGCCCGGATCATGCACTGGCGTGGTGGTCGCCAACGACAGCGCGGGCGCTGGCGCTTGGCTGCCTGCTGGCCGGTCTCGCGATCGGCGCCGGGCCGCGGCTGGCCGCGAGCTTGGGCCTGGCCGCGTTGACCGCCTTGGTGGTGCTGGTGGCCCAGGCGCCCACTGACCCCTATTACGCGGCCAGCCTGCAAGGCTGGGAGCAGGGCCAGTTCATCCGCTTTCACGGCCTGGCGCAATGGATCGGCTGGATCTGGCCGTATGCTGCGATGGCCTGGTTGCTGGCAAGGCTGACGCGCCCGGGCGACGACTAGGCGGCACCTACAATCGGCGCATGAGTTCGAGCTACTACCAGCGCCACATCTTCTTCTGTCTCAACCAGCGCGCGAACAACGAAGCCAGCTGCTCGCAACACGACGCGCAAGCGGGCTTCGATCACTGCAAGTTGCGCGTCAAATCCGCGGGCATCAATGGGCCCGGTGGCGTGCGCGTCAACAAGGCCGGCTGCCTGGACCGCTGCGCGGGCGGGCCGGTCGCGGTGGTGTACCCGGAGGCTGTCTGGTACCACTATGTCGACCAAAGCGACATCGACGAGATCGTCGACTCCCACCTGATCGGCGGCAAGCCTGTCGACCGCCTGCTGCTGGCGCCCGACATCGGGCGCTGAACCCGGTTTCGCGACGTGAACTCTCGCACCGAGCGGCGCGCCGTGGTCGGCCCCGCGGGCGACCTGGAGTGTGCGATCGATGCGCCGCAGGACGCCGCGTTGGGCACGGCGGTGATCTGCCACCCGCATCCGCAACACGGCGGCACACTAGACAACAAAGTCGTCGCGACTCTCGCGCGCGCCTTCGTGCAATGCGGCTGGCGCGCCGTGCGGTTCAACTTTCGCGGCATCGGCGCGTCGGCCGGCCGCTGGGATGAGGGTCGGGGCGAACTTGATGATGCGCTGGCGGTCGTCGCGGCGCTACGCCTGCCTGGACAGCCCTTGGCGCTGGCCGGGTTTTCGTTCGGCGCCTACGTCGCCTCGCATGCAGCGGCGGCCTTGCACCCTGCGCGTCTGGTGCTGGTCGGCCCAGCGACCGCCAACTTCGCCGTCGCACCGGTACCTTCGGACACACTCGTGATCCACGGCGAGGCCGATGATGTCGTCCCGCTCGCTGCAACCCTCGACTGGGCACGGCCGCAGGCCCTGCCCGTGGTCGTGGTGCCGGGGGTGGGCCACTTCTTCCACGGCCAGCTGCCCGCGCTGAAGTCGCTGGTGGTGCGCCACCTGTCGGCGCCGTCCGACTGAGTTTCCCTGTCTTCCTCTTCTCTCTTCCCGATTGCCTCAATGAAAAGCCTGTTCGCCGTTGTTGTCTCCGTGGTGACCGCGGCCACCCTGTTTACCCCCTCCCCGGCGGCCGCGCAGGCCTTGCAGCCGCCCGAGATCGCCGCCAAGCAATACATCCTGCTGGATCTGACCACCGGGCAGACCCTGGCCGAACGCGACGCCGATGCGGCGACGGACCCGGCCTCGCTGACCAAGCTGATGACGGCCTACATCGTCTTCGGCGCACTGCGCGACAAGAAGCTCACGCTCGAGCAGCAGGTCGCGGTCAGCGCGCGGGCCTGGAACGAACGCAAAGGCGACCCATCGCTGATGTTCATCAACACCACGATGCGCCCGACGGTCGAGGAACTGCTGCACGGCATGATCGTGCAGTCGGGCAATGACGCCTCTGTGGCGCTGGCCGAAGCGGTCGGTGGTTCGGTCGAGAACTTTGCCGCGATGATGAACCGCCAAGCCCAGGCCTGGGGCCTGAAGAACAGCGCGTTCAAGAATGCCACCGGCATGAGCGAGGCCGGCCACCAGGCCAGCGCACGCGACATCGCGGTGATCGCTTCGCACGTGATCCGCGACTACCCTCAGTACTACCGCTACTACAGCATCAAGGAGTGGACGTACAACAAGATCCGTCAGGACAACCGCAACCTGCTGCTGCGCCGCGACCCGACGGTCGACGGCATGAAGACCGGCTACACCGAGGCCGCCGGCTACTGCCTGGTGGCCAGCGCAGCGCGCGACTACCCGAACCTGGGGGCTGGCAACAAGCGGCGCCTGCTCAGCGTGGTCCTCGGCACCGCCTCGCGCGAGGCGCGCGCCAACGAAAGCCAGAAGCTGCTGAACTGGGGCTATCAGGCCTTCGACCCGGTCAAACTGTTCGACGCCGGCAAGGCGATCGCGACGCCCGAGGTCTGGAAGGGTTCGCAGCGCCAAGCCAAGCTGGGCAGCGAGTCGGCGGTCGTGATCGCTGTGCCGCGCGGCGAGGCCGACAAGTTGCAGACCCGCGTCGAGCGCACCGATCCTCTGGTCGCGCCGCTGACCAAGGGGCAGCGCGTCGGCACGGTGAAAGTCACGACCGCGGCAGGCGCGCAGGTGGCCGACGTGCCGCTGGTGGTTCTCGAGGCGGTCGAGCAGGCCGGCATCTTCGGCCGCGCCTGGGATGCCATCCGCCTGTGGATCAAGTAGTAAGCTGCTTGCGCACCCCCGAGGAGTGTTCATGACCGTCGCCCTGCCCGAGACCCTGTGTTACCTGAATGGCAAGTACCTGCCGGTGTCGCAGGCCAGCGTCAGTGTGCTCGACCGCGGCTTTGTCTTCGGCGACGGCATCTACGAAGTCGTC
>DATDES010000257.1:0-5975 GCA_036522975.1 Burkholderiaceae bacterium
CCCTGCCGTCCCGCGCGCCGGCGCGGGGGACGACCTGATCGCCCTCGTCGGTGCCGTCGACGGCATCCTGCAGGGCCAGTCCGCCGCCGATGCCGACTACTTCACCGCCATCACGTCCACCGTCTTCACCGACGCGCAGCGCGAGCAGATCAGCGCCACGGTGCTGAAGGCCTACCGCTGGCAGTACATCGTGTCCGGCGTGATGGAGCCGCGCTTCCAGAAACTGCTGCACGAGATGGTCACCGCCGCGCAGATGCAGCGCATCCAGGGTGCCCTGGCGCCGCTCATGCATGCAATGCCGGCCGCGCCGGCCAACCAGCCAGCGAGCGAAGCGATGAGCGCTGAGGGAGCCATGCAATGAACGCGCTCGACGTCCATGCGATCCCGGCCTGCGCGACGCTGCAAGGCATCTGGCGCGACATCGCGCACCGAATCGGTCATGCGCTCCGCAAGCGGCGACTGCAGCACGAGCTGGCGCAACTCGACGGCGCGGCCTTGCGCGATCTCGGGTTGCACTGCAGCGAGTTGAGCTCGTTCTGCGCCGAGTACCACGGCCTTGCCGATGCGACGCGACGACGGCTGGCTTTGTCGCGCTGAAGACTTCTATCCGCCTTTGACCCACACCATTGGGGAGACGCTTCCATGCATGCGCAAGGGTCATTGCAGCGGCGCCGGAGCCGGGCGCCCGAGAACGCTTTCGCTGCGCATGGGAAGAGCGGAGGCAAGGGAACGCTCGTGGAACGTCCCGCCACGCACAGTTGTCACCCCAAGGACGAGGCGCTGGACCTGAACCACCAGCGGACCGACATGACCGCAGACATCGACCAACAAGAAGACCGGCGCGTCGCCTGGCTCATGGTAGCCGCCTGCGCGGCCATGGTCGCCATGGGCTTCGGCGCGGTCGTCAACATGGCAGTCTTCCTGACGCCGCTGGGCATGGAGTTCGGCTGGCCACGCGCGGATCTTTCGCTGGCGTACTCGATCGCCAGCATCGGCACCGGGCTGGGCGGCATCGCGATGGGTCATTTCGCCGACCGGGTACCGATCCGCCGAGTCGTCCTGTGCGGCGCCATCGTGCCCGGCATCGCGTTCCTGCTGCTGTCGCGCCTGAACAGCATCTTCGAGCTCTACCTGTACCACGCTCTACTGGGCCTGGTCGGCATCGGCGCCATCATGGCGCCGTTAAACAGCCTGGCGGGGCTTTGGCTACGGCGCAACCCGGGGCTGGCGATCGGCGTGGTGTCTGCCGGCGGCGCCCTCGGCCAGGGGCTCATGCCCTTCCTCGCGCGCCACCTCGTGCTTGCGCAGGACTGGCGCCAAGCCTACGTAACGCTCGGCGTGCTGTACCTGGTCGTCATGGTGCCGCTGGCCCTGTTGATCCGCGATGCGCCGCGCCCCGCACCGGCACCGGCGCCGGGGGGGGCGGCTGCGACGCCACCGGGCCACCAGTCCGGCGTGGCGCCATCCTGGCTGCTGGCCTGGCTGTGCGTCGCGGCGCTCTTTTGCTGCGTCTGCATGGCCACACCGATCGTTCATGTGGCGGCGCTCGGCGCCGATCTCGGCCTGGGCGGGCGCGAGTCGGCGGGGCTGCTGGTGGTGATGATGGTGTTCGGGATGGCGGGCCGTCTCGGGTTCGGCCGCCTCGCCGACCGTGCAGGGAACCTGCAGGCCTACATCGTCGCGTCGGGCGGACAGACCGTTCTCGCCTTCCTGTTCCCCTTCATGAACTCGCGGGCCGAGCTGTACCTGCTGGCGGCGCTGTTCGGACTGGTCTTCAGCGGCGCCATGACCTCGTTCATCCTCTGCGCGCGCGAATATGCGCCGGCCGGCCGCACCGGCCTGTCGATCGGCGTCGTGATGTTCTTCGCTTGGTTCGGCATGGCGCTCGGCGGCTGGCAGGGTGGTCTGTTCTACGACCTCTGCGGCAGCTATAAGCCGTCGTTCGCCAACGCGTCGCTCGGCGGCGTGGCGAACCTGCTCGTGCTCGGGCTCCTTTACACGGTCACGGTGCGCCGGCCGCGCTTGGCGCTACATGCCGCGGCGTGACGAGGCGGGGCCAAGCGATCGCCATCCGACTTGCCCCGGCCACGCAAATAGCGCGTAGACGGCGAGACCGCGTAGCCAGTCTTAAGCAGGTCGACAGCACGCGAGGAACATGCGCTTTCATGCCCGAGGAGCCCGATGGAAGCACGCGTTGGCCTTCGCGGCGGCGTCAGGCGTAGAAGAGGGCCAGGTTCCGAGCAGCAAGACCTCCCAAGGGGGCGTTGCGGCGCGATCCGATCAGTCCTAGGCTCACAGTCTTTGCACCGGCGGTGGTTCACGTCGGACCAGGCGCCAGCAAGGTATCCATGCGCAAGAACCTAAGATGATCGCCAAGGATCATAGGCCGGGTCGGGTTGTGTATATATTTGCACCAATATACTCCGATCCTATGATGCACTCATCCCCGGCCGGACGGGGCGTTGCAGTCGGCGTTGGGGCATGGCACTGAGGACCCTTCGTCTGCAGCTGCGGTTCCTGCTGCCGCTGATTGCAGCGCTAGTCGTCGCGGCCTACCTTGCCGTGCCGCTGCTCGACCGGGTCACGCTGCGCTGGTTCAGTCGCGACCTGGACAGCCGTGGCGTGCTGGTGGCCAATGCGCTGTCGGATTCGGTGTCCGATGCCGTCCAGTCGAATCGTCTGACGCGGCTGCGTCAGCTGTTCGACCGCGCAGCCCAAGACGAGCGCCTGTTCGCGATCGGCTTGTGCAGCCCCGAGGGGCGCCTGCTGCAGGCCACCGACCGTTTCCCCGTCGGTCTGACCTGCGCCGCAGCGCTCGATCTGGTGCGCCAGGCCGAGCCCCGGTTGGGCCTCGCCGGCGGGGCGGTGCACGTGGGCGTGCATGACGTGATGGGCCAGCGGCCGGAGCCGGCAGCACCGGCTGCGGCCCCGAGTGCCGAGGCCGACGCGGCGCTGGGCGATGCGGCGTCCGCGCCGGAGGTGGTGGGCCGTCTGGTGCTGATACACGATCTCAGTTTCATCGACCGCCGCAGCCAGGACACACGGCGCTACCTGATCGGCCTGATCGCGGCGCTCGGCCTCGTGATCGCGCTGATCACGATGGTCGTCGCCCAGCTGAGCTGGCGCGGCTGGGTCAACGGCGTGCGCGCGATCATGCGCGGCGAGGGCTTGCTCAGCCCACTGTTGCCGGCGCCTGAACTGGCGCCATTCGCGGCCGATCTGCGAGCCCGCCTGCGCGACCTCGAAGACGAGTACCGCCGCTCGCAGGGACCGGAGGCCGAATGGACCGCCGAGCGCCTGCGCGTCCTGCTGCGCACGCAGCTCAGTGGCGTCCAGATCATCGCGGTGTCTAACCGCGAGCCTTACATCCACGAGCTCATCGACGGCAAGGTGGTGGTCAAGCGGCCCGCCAGCGGCCTGGTTACCGCGGTCGAGCCGGTGATGCGCGCCTGCTCGGGCACCTGGGTGGCGCACGGCAGCGGCAACGCCGACCGCCAGGTGGTCGATGCCGGCAACCGGGTGCTGGTGCCCCCAGGCCAGGACAGCTACTGGTTGCGCCGCATCTGGCTCACGCCCGAGGAGGAGCAGGGCTACTACTATGGCTTCGCCAACGAAGGCATGTGGCCGCTGTGTCATGTGGCGCATGTGCGGCCGGTGTTTCGCGAGTCGGACTGGGAGACATACCGGACCGTCAACCAGCGCTTTGCCGATGCGGTGGTGGCCGAGGCGCGCGGCGAGGACCCGGTGGTGCTGGTGCAGGACTACCACTTCGCGCTGCTGCCGGCGATGATCCGCGAGCGCCTGCCGCAGGCCACAATCCTCACCTTCTGGCACATCCCGTGGCCGAACCCGGAGTCTTTCGGCATCTGCCCATGGCGGCGCGAGATCCTGCAGGGCATGCTGGGCAGCACGATCCTGGGCTTCCACACACGGTATCACTGCAAGAACTTCATCGAAACCGTCGACCGCTACCTCGAAGCGCGCATCGAGCACGAGCATTCGACCATCGCTTACCAGGAGAAGGAAACGTTGGTCGAGAGCTACCCGATCTCGATCGAGTGGCCTGGCGCCGCGCAAACGACGGCTTGGCCCCCAGTCGACGAATGCCGACGCCGAGTGATCGAGCGACTGGGCCTGCCGGCCGACGCCTGCCTGGCGGTAGGTGTCGATCGATACGACTACACCAAGGGCATCCTCGAGCGGCTGAATGCCGTCGAGCGGTTGCTCGAGAAATGGCCGGACTGGATCGGCCGTTTCGTGTTCATCCAGGTGGCGGCGCCATCGCGCAGTGCGCTCGAGGAATACCGCAGCTTCCAGGAGCGTGTGCAACGCGTCACGCATCGCATCAACGAGCGCTTCGGCCGGTCGGGCTACCAGCCGGTGCACCTGCTGGCGCAGCACCATGAACACGATGCGGTGACGGAGCTGTTTCGCGCGGCAAACATCTGCGTGGTCACCAGCCTGCACGACGGCATGAACCTGGTGTGCAAGGAGTTCGTCGCCGCACGCGACGACATGCAAGGGGTGCTGGTGTTGAGCCGCTTTGCCGGCGCCGCGCGCGAGTTGGCCGAAGCGCTGATCGTCAACCCCTATCACGTGGAGGAGACCGCCGACGCCTTGTACCGTGCCGCCACGATGCCGCCAGCCGAACAGCGCGAACGCATGTCCAGCCTGCGCGGTACGGTGCGCGAGTTCAACGTCTTCCGCTGGGCCGGCCGCATGCTGGCCGACGCCGGCCGCTGGCGCCTGCGGGCACGCATCGAAGCCCGCGTGCGGCGTCACGGACCGGCCTGAGCGAGCCCCCCAGGATCGAGGCGGGACCAGGGATGCGGCATCTGTTCACGAAGAAGGGCGAGGCGGCGCTGGCCGCGACCCTGCAGCGGCGACCGCTGCTGGCATTCGATTTCGATGGCACGCTGGCGCCCATCGTGGCGCGTCCGGACGAGGCAAGGATTCCGACGGCGGTGGCAGCGCGGCTGTCCTGGCTGGTGCCGAGGCTCCCCGTGGCCATCGTCACGGGTCGCTCGGTGGCCGACGTGCGTGGGCGGCTCGGCTTTACTCCGCGCTACATCGTCGGCAATCACGGAGCCGAAGAAGAGAGCGATCCGGTTGGCGCAGCGGCGCGGGCGGGCGCGCTGACCCCGCTGCGCGACCTGCTGGGCTCCCAGGGCGCCGCCCTCGCCGCCGGCGGTATCCTCGTCGAGGACAAGGGCCAGTCGATCGCGCTGCACTACCGCTTGTCGCGCCACCGGGAAGATGCGCTGACGCTGATCCGTGAATTGCTGTCCCAGGTACCGGTGCCACTGCACGTCTTCGCTGGCAAGATGGTCGTCAACGCTACCGCGGCCGGCGCGCCCGACAAAGCCCATGCGGTTCGGGCCTTGCTCGCGCGCAGCGGCGCGAGCTGTGCGTTTTTCGCCGGTGACGATGTCAACGACGAACCGGTCTTTGCATCAGCGCCACCAACCTGGCTGACCGTGCGGGTCGGGCGCGGCGATCCGACGTCGCGGGCGCAGTTTTTTCTCGACAGCCCCCACGAGATGGTGATGCTGATCGAACGCATGCTGGCGCAGCTGCCCAGGCTCGACCTGGCATGACCGGATTCACCGGCGGGCGAGGAACGGCCGAGGGTCGCGGGCCATGACGAGGCCGCGTGGGTGCAGAACCGACGTGCCGATCTTCAGTATCCGAAGCAGTGACGGGTGGAGCGTCACGTTCGCCTGTCTGTACAAATGCATTGAAACAAATACAATCCGAGCCGCTGCCCATCGATTACTTGGCGCTGGGCAGTCAGGAGCTAACGATTCGGGGTCCTTTGTGGACACCGCTTTTTTTGTTTGCGCCACGGCGGCTGGGGCTATCGAAGTCCACCGCTGCACTGCACGCCTGGCCAAGCCCACCGCCACCTATCATCGCGTCATGCCTGCACCAGCCCGCTCCCGCGCATCCCAACCCATCGCCACGGAGCCGCCGCC
>DATDES010000258.1:0-2520 GCA_036522975.1 Burkholderiaceae bacterium
GGAGAACATGTTCACGCGCGTCTTCGGCCGTCTCACGGCCTGGCAGAACTGGATCTTCCAGCGCCCCAACGCCGTCGGCGAAAAGGGGGCGCTGAAGGTCTATGGCAAGGGCGACAAGGCCGTATTCGACTGGACCCGCGTTTAAGCAATCGAGACTCAAATGAGCAGCATCAACTACAGCGAGAAGATCCCCAACAACGTCAACCTGGGCGAGGACCGCACCCTGCAGCGCGCGCTCGAAGGGTGGCAGCCGAACTTCCTCAACTGGTGGGGCGACGTCGGGCCCGATGGCTCGACCGACCACGACGTCTACCTGCGCACCGCGGTCAGCGTCGATCCCCAGGGCTGGGCGCAGTTCGGCTACACGAAGATGCGCGACTACCGCTGGGGCATTTTCCTGAATCCGGGCGACGCGAACCGCGAGATCCACTTCGGCGACCACAAGGGCGAAAAGGCCTGGAGCGACGTGCCGGGCGAGCATCGCGCCAACCTGCGCCGCATCATCGTCACCCAGGGCGATACCGAACCGGCCTCGGTCGAGCAGCAGCGCCACCTCGGCCTGACCTGCCCGAGCCAGTACGACCTGCGCAACCTCTTCCAGGTCAATGTCGAGGAAGGCCGCCACCTCTGGGCCATGGTCTACCTCTTGCACAAGCACTTCGGCCGCGACGGCCGCGAAGAGGCCGAGGCCCTGCTCGAACGCCGCAGCGGCGACGAGAACAACCCGCGCATCCTCGGCGCCTTCAATGAGAAGACGCCGGACTGGCTGGCCTTCTTCATGTTCACCTACTTCACCGATCGCGACGGCAAGTTCCAGCTCTGTGCACTGGCGGAGAGCGCCTTCGACCCACTGGCGCGCACGACCAAGTTCATGCTGACCGAGGAGGCCCACCACATGTTCGTCGGTGAGAGCGGCGTCTCGCGCGTGATCGCACGCACCGCGGCAGCGATGAACGAGCTGAAGACCGACGACGTCGGCAAACTGCGTGGGGCCGGCGTGATCGACCTGCCGACGATCCAGCGCTACCTCAATTTCCATTACAGCGTGACGATCGACCTGTTCGGCGCCGACCAGTCGAGCAACGCGGCCACCTTCTATTCATCGGGCCTGAAGGGCCGCTTCGAGGAAGGCAAGCGCGACGACGACCATGTGTTGAAGGGCCAGACCTACAAGGTGCTCGAGGCGGTCAATGGCCAGCTGGTCGAGAAGGAGGTGCCGCTGTTGAACGCGCTCAATGAAGTCCTGCGCGACGACTTCATCAAGGACTCGGTGGCCGGTGTCGGGCGCTGGAACAAGGTCCTGGAGAAGGCCGGCCTGCCGCACCGCCTGACGGTGCCGCACAAGGCTTTCCATCGCAACATCGGCGCGTTGTCGGGGGTCAAGGTGTCGCCCGACGGTCGGCTGCTCGGTGCAGCCGAGTGGCAGGCGAATGTGGACAAATGGCTGCCCTCGGGCCAGGATCGGGCCTTCGTCGCTTCGCTGATGGGCCGCGTGGTCGAACCCGGCAAGTTCGCCAACTGGATCGCCCCGCCCGTGATGGGCATCAATCGCCAACCGGTCGACTTCGAGTACGTCCGCTTCAACTAGATTCATTGCATGAACGCGCCCGCCGAAGCGGCTGTCATCAAGCAGCATCTGATCGACCCCGAGATCTGCATCCGCTGCAACACCTGCGAAGCCACCTGTCCGGTGAGTGCGATCACGCACGACGATCGCAACTACGTGGTCGATGCCGAGAAGTGCAATTTCTGCATGGCTTGCATCTCGCCCTGCCCGACCGGCTCGATCGATAACTGGCGCACGGTGCTGAAGATCAACGCCTACTCGGTCGCAGAGCAGTTCGGCTGGGACAACCTGCCCTCCGAACTGCCATTGCCCGATGGCGCCGCACGCGAGGAGATCGCGCTGGCAGCCATGCCGTCAGCGATGCCGGCAACCCAGCTCGAAGCCGGCGAACAGGCCTTCGTCGCGTCGGCCTGGGGCGCGAGCGTGCCGCCCTGGTCGGCGGCGCATGCCTATACCAATCTGTACGGCGCCAAGAACGGCCCGACCGGCGCGTCGGTGGTCGGCAATGTGCGCGTCACCGAGGTCGGCAAGGAATACGACACCCACCACCTCGTGCTCGATTTCGGCAGCATGCCTTTCCCGGTGCTCGAAGGGCAGTCGATCGGTATCGTGCCGCCGGGCACCGACGCGAGCGGCCGCCCGCACCATGCACGCCAATACTCGATCGCCAGCCCGCGCAACGGCGAGCGGCCCGGCTACAACAACCTCTCGCTGACCATCAAGCGCGTGCTCGAAGACCACCAGGGCCAGCCGGTTCGCGGCGTGGCCAGCAACTACCTGTGCGACCTCCAGGTCGGCGACAAGGTGCAGGTCATCGGACCCTTCGGCACCAGCTTCCTGATGCCCAACCACCCGCGCTCGAACATCGTGATGATCTGCACCGGCACCGGCAGCGCACCGATGCGCGCGATGACCGAGTGGCGGCGCCGCCTGCGCGCGAGCGGCAAGTTCGA
>DATDES010000259.1:0-6153 GCA_036522975.1 Burkholderiaceae bacterium
CGTCTCGATGCTCAACAGCTACTCGGGCTGGGCCGCGGCGGGCATCGGCTTCTCGCTCAACAACGCGATGCTGATCGTCGCCGGCTCGCTGGTGGGCAGCTCGGGCGCGATCCTGAGCTACATCATGTGCAAGGCGATGAACCGCTCCTTCTTCAACGTCATCCTGGGCGGCTTCGGCGGCGAGGTGACGACGGCGGTGGCCGGCGGCGCGGCCCAGCGCGCGGTCAAGAGCGGCAGTGCCGACGACGCGGCATTCATCCTGGGCAACGCCGAGACGGTGATCATCGTCCCCGGCTACGGCCTGGCCGTGGCACGCGCCCAGCATGCGGTGAAGGAGCTGGCCGAAAAGCTGATTCACAAGGGGGTGACCGTCAAGTACGCGATCCACCCGGTTGCGGGGCGCATGCCGGGGCACATGAACGTGCTGCTGGCCGAGGCCGAGGTGCCCTACGACCAGGTCTTCGAGATGGAAGACATCAACGGCGAGTTTGGCCAGGCCGACGTGGCGATCATCTTGGGCGCCAACGACGTCGTGAACCCGGCCGCGCTGACCAAGGGCACGGCCATCTACGGCATGCCGATCCTGGAGGCCTACAAGGCCAAGACCGTGATCGTCAACAAGCGCAGCATGGCCAGCGGTTATGCCGGCCTGGACAACGAGCTGTTCTACATGGACAAGACCATGATGGTCTTCGGAGATGCGAAGAAGGTGGTCGAGGCGATGGTGAAGGCGGTGGAGTGACGTTTTCTTGTGCATGCGGCAGTGGCGAAACATTCCAGGCCTTCCATCCCCACCCTGGCTCCGATGGCTGGGCGACGCAAAGCTCGGGGTGATCGACGCGACCTCGGCCGACGCCTGCCCCTGACCCCACGCCCTTGGCCCGAACCGTGGGAGCGCTATCGAATCCCCTGATGCTGCCGCGCAGGGCAGGCCGCCAGAATCACCGCTTGACCCGCGGTTGGAGCGTGCGATGGAGAAGACCTGGCTCAAGCATTACCCGGCCGGTGTGCCGGCCGAGGTCAGGACCGATCTGTATCCGTCGCTGGTCGCATTGCTCGAAGAGAGCTTTCGCAAGTACCGCAAACTCCCGGCCTACCGATTCATGGGCCGCAGCCTCGGTTTCGGCCAGGTCGACGACCTGTCGCGGGCCTTCGCGGCCTGGCTTCAGGCGCAGGGACTGGCGCGTGGCGACCGCGTCGCCATCATGATGCCCAACATTCCGCAGTACCCGGTCGCGGTGGCGGCGATCCTGCGCGCGGGCTATGTCGTGGTCAACGTCAACCCGCTGTATACGCCGCGCGAGCTCGAGCACCAGCTCAAGGACTCGGGCGCCAAGCTGATCGTCATTGCCGAGAACTTCGCCGGCACCCTGCAGCAGGTGATCGAAGCGGTGCCGACCAAGCAAGTGGTGCTGGCGGCGATGGGTGACCTGCTCGGCCTCCTGAAGGGCGCGCTGGTGAACCACGTGGTGCGCAAGGTCAAGAAGATGGTGCCGCCGTTCGTGCTCCCGGGCGCCGTGCGCTTCAACGACGCGGTGGCGCAAGGTCGCGGCAAGCCCTACACCGCGCCGACGGTCGGGCCCGACGACATCGCTGTGCTGCAATACACCGGCGGCACCACCGGCATCAGCAAGGGTGCCGTGCTCCTGCACCGGAACCTGGTGGCCAACGTGCTGCAGTCCGAAGCCTGGTACCAGCCGGCGCTGAAGAAGGTTCCACCCGGGGAGCAGATCCTCACCGTCTGCGCGCTGCCGCTGTATCACATCTTCGGCTTCAACATCAACATGATGCTGGGCATGCGCATGGGCGGCTGCAACCTGCTGATCGCCAACCCGCGTGACATCCCGGCCCTGCTCAAGGAGCTGTCGCGGCAGCGCTTTCACAGCCTGCCTGCCGTCAACACCCTGTTCAGCGCCATCGTGCACCACGCCGAATTCGCCAAGGTCGACTGGTCTTCGCTGAAGCTCAGTGTTGGTGGTGGCATGGCGGTGCAGAGCGCGACCGCCAAGCTGTGGCTGGACAAGACCGGCTGCCCCATCGTCGAGGGCTACGGACTGTCGGAAACTTCACCCTCGGCCGCCTGCAACCCGGCCGACAGCCTGGCCTACAGCGGCACGATCGGCATGCCGATACCGGGCACCGAGATCGCGCTGCTCGACGACGATGGCAACGAGGTGCCGATGGGCACACCGGGCGAGATCGCGATCCGCGGCCCGCAGGTGATGGCCGGCTACTGGCAGCGCCCGGACGAGACCGCGAAGGCGATGACCGCGCAGGGCTTCTTCCGCACTGGCGACATCGGCACGGTCGACGAGCGCGGCTACTTCAAAATCGTCGACCGCAAGAAGGACATGATCCTGGTCTCGGGCTTCAACGTCTACCCGAATGAGGTCGAAGACGTCATCGGCCACATGCCCGGGGTGCTCGAATGCGCGGCGGTCGGTGTGCCCGACGAAAGGGCCGGCGAGGCAGTCAAGGTGGTGATCGTCAAGAAGGACCACCAGGTCAGCGCCGCCGACGTCAAGGCCTATTGCGAGGCCAACCTGACCGGCTACAAGCGGCCCCGGATCGTCGAGTTCCGCACCGAACTGCCGAAGTCGCCGGTGGGCAAGGTCCTGCGCCGCGAGCTCCGCGATGGGCCAGACCAGGCGCCGAAGTAAGTACGATGGCTGCGCGCATCGCGATCGTCAGCGCAATGCGCGAAGAACTGCACGCACTGCATGACGACTTCAGCGAGCTGCGGGTCGAGCGCGTGGCCGGGCGCAGCTTCCACCTCGGCATGCTGCACGGCCGGCCGGTGCTGCTGGTCCTGTCGGGCATCGGCAAGGTGGCCGCGGCGACCACCACGGCCTTGCTGCTCGATCGTTTCGAGGTCGACGCGGTGCTGTTCACCGGCGTGGCCGGCGGGCTCGGCGTCGGCGTCGCGGTCGGGGACGTGGTCATCGGCGACACGCTGCTGCAACACGACCTCGACGCCTCGCCGATCTTCCCGCGCTGGGAGGTGCCGCTGACCGGGCGTTCGCGCTTCGCTGCCGACGCGGCCTGGAGCGATGCACTGGCGCGCGCGGCCCAGGCCGCGCTGACGACGTCCGCGGGCAGCCCCACCGTGCACCGCGGCCTGGTCGTCAGTGGCGACCGCTTCGTCTCGGCGGCGACCGAGAGCGCCGCGCTGCGGGCCGCCCTGCCTGACGCCTTGGCCGTCGAGATGGAAGGCGCTGCGGTGGCGCAGGTGTGTCACGATTTCGCGCGGCCTTTCGCAGTGATGCGCACGATCTCCGACCGCGCCGACGACAGCGCGGCCGGCGACTTCGCGCGTTTCGTGGCCGAAGTGGCCAGCGATGTCACGCGCCGGGTCGTGCGCGCGGCGCTGGCCTGAGCACGGATGCCGCCGCGCCTGTACGTCGACACCGCGCTGGCCGCCGACCTGGCGTTCGTGCTGCCGCCCGCTGCCGCGCGCCACGCCCAGGTCCTGCGCCTGCAGCCCGGCGACGCGCTGATCCTGTTCGACGGCCGGGGCGGCGAATGGTCGTCGCGCATCGACGCGATGGGCAAGCGCGACGTGCGGGCCGTGGTGCTCACGCACCACGCCATCGAACGCGAGCTGCCGTTCGCTGTGACGATCGCGCTGGCCATGCCCAGCGCCGACCGGATGGACTTCGTCGTCGAGAAGGCCACCGAGCTCGGTGTTGTCGCGCTCGTGCCGCTGCTCACCGAGCGTTCGGTGTTGCGCCTTGCCAGCGAGCGCGCCGAGAAACGGCGTGCCCATTGGCAGGCGGTGGCGGTAGCGGCATGCGAACAGTGCGGGCGCAACCGCGTGCCGACTATCCATCCTGTGATGGCCTTGGCCACCTGGCTCGCCGAGGGGCAGGCGCAAATCGGCAACGACGGCACACGCCTGTTGCTCGGCTGGCGCGATGCCGTGCCCTGGACGCAGGCGATGGCAGGTCTGGCCCCATCCGGCGCCGAGCTGACCCTGCTCAGTGGTCCCGAAGGCGGGCTCAGTCACAGCGAAGAGGACTTGGCACGCGGCCGCGGCTTCGCCGTGGCGTCGCTGGGCACGCGGGTGCTGCGCGCAGACACCGCACCGCTGGCCGCACTGGCCTCGCTTGCCCTGGGCGCGGGGTCCTAGGGGGCAGCGGCGCCTTGCCGCGCCAGGCATCGACCCCCAGAATCCAGCGACTCATCGCATCGCTCCGGAGGTTTTCATGGGTTTGCTCGAATCGGTTCTCGGCAGTGCGCTCGGCGGTTCGCCTCAGCAAGGTGGCGGCGGCGCGTTGATGAGTGTGATTGCGGCCATGCTGGCCAACGGCCAGTCCGGCGGCAGCGCGGGCGGTGGCTTGGCGGGACTGATCGAGCAGTTCCAGCGCAGCGGTCAGGGCGACGTGATCGACTCCTGGGTCGGCACTGGCCAGAACCAGGCCATCTCACCCGACCAGCTTGGCAGCGTGCTTGGCGGCGACCTGCTCGGTCAGCTGACCCGGCAGACCGGCATGGGCGAAGGCGACCTGCTCGGTCAGTTGTCGCAGGTGCTGCCGCAACTGGTCGATCGGGCAACGCCGGAAGGCCACGTTCCGGAGGGCGGCCTGGGCGATATCGGCGCGATCCTCGGCCGCTTTGGCCAGCCCTGAGCCGCCCGTGCGGGGCTCAGCCCCGCGCCGAACCGGCGACCATGTCGAAGCGGAACAGCCGGCATTCGATCGGCCCGTTCCACATCGGAACGCGCTGGCTTTCTTTCAGGCGCATCAGCGACGGCAGCTTCATCTCTGGGCTCAGCACCCAGGCGGTCCAGCCGGCGTAGTGGCGCTTCCAGTGCGATGCCAGCTCGGCGAAGAAGCTGGCCGGCGTGCCGCCGCCTTCGAATGCTTCGCGCGGCGCAACACGCTCGTCGCCGCCACCGGCATGGGCACCACGGCCCTTCGCGGCGATGCGTTCGCCATACGGTGGGTTCAAGACCAGCACGCCGCGCTCGGCGGGCGGCAGGCGCTGCAAGGCATCCGCCGTCTTGAACTCGATCGCTTTCATGGCCGCGGTCAGGACGCCAGCTCGCTCGGCGTTGCGGGTGGCGAAGTCCGTCATTCGAAAGCTCACGTCGCCGGCAAAGATCGCGACCGAGGGCGCATGGATGCGCGCTTTCGCCGCCTCGCGCAGCGCGCGCCATGCGCTCGCTTGATCGTGCCAGGGCGTGAGGCGCTCGAACGCGAAGCGGCGGTCGAGGCCCGGGGCAATGCCGCAGGCGATTTGCGCGGCCTCGATGGCGATCGTGCCAGCGCCGCAACAAGGGTCGAGTAGCGGCCCGTCCTCGGCGCGCCCTTGCCAGCCGGCGGCGGCAAGCATCGCCCCAGCCAGCGTCTCCTTCAGCGGTGCCTCGCCGGTCACGTCGCGCCCGGCGCTGCGCGCGTCACGCCAGCCGCGCTTGAAGAGCGGCTCGCCCGAGGTGTCGACGTACAGCGTCGCGTGGGTCGACGTCAGGTGCAGGGCCAGCGGCACGTCGGGCGATCGGGTATCGACGCTGGGCCGCTCGCCGCTCGTCTCGCGGATCGCATCGCAGACCGCATCCTTGATGCGCAAGGTGGCGAAGTTCAGGCTGCGCAGTGGCGAGCGCTGGGCGGTGGTATCGACACGCAAGGTCTGCTGTGGCGTGATCCAGTCGGTCCAGCGCACAGTGCGGGCGATGTCATACAGGTCCTGCTCATGGCGGTAGGCGCCGTGCGCCAGGGGCCACAGCACCCGCTGCGCTAGGCGGCTCTCAAGGTTCAGCGCCATCGCCGTACGCTCGTCGCCCTCGACGGTGACGCCGCCACGCGCCGACAAGAGGCGCGTCTTGGCCCCCAGCACGCGCTTGCACTCCTGCGCCAGCAGCGCTTCGGCGCCGGCCGCGCAGGGCAGGAACAGATCAGTCAAGCGCACATCGCCTTGCGCAGGTTGGCCGGCGCGATCTTCAGGGCCTCGCGGTACTTGGCCACGGTGCGCCGCGCCACCGTGATGCCCTGCTCGGCGAGCATCTCGGCGAGCTGGTTGTCCGACAGGGGCTTCTCGGCCGGCTCGGCCGCGACGAGTTGCTTGATCAACGCGCGCACCGCGGTGCTCGAGGCGTTGCCGCCGGCCTCCGTCGCCAGGCCGCTGCCGAAGAAATACTTCAGCTCATAGGTGCCC
>DATDES010000260.1:0-4388 GCA_036522975.1 Burkholderiaceae bacterium
ACCCTGTCGGCCATCTTCGGTCGCAACCTGATGAGCCCGAAGGCGCGCAGCGAGCGCCTGTCCCACATCTGCGACGTGATCCTCGGGTATGTCCTGAGGGGATGAGCGGCTACGCGCCATTGACAGGTACACCCACCGGCCAAACAATTCTCCGTTCAGTGAATTAACAGGAGACGCATCGTGAATGTCCATGTCTTGCATCGGCCTCTGGGTTTCTTGTTCGCGGCAGCGCTATTGGCCGGCACGGCCGGTGCGCAGGCACAGTGGCAACCGAACAAGCCCATCACGATCATCGTGCCGTGGGCACCGGGCGGCTCCACCGACCAGGTCACTCGCGTCACCGCGGCGGAGCTGGAGAAGGCGCTAAACCAGAAGATCGTGATCCTGAATCAGCCCGGCGCCTCAGGCTCGGTCGGCACCAAGAACGCGATGGACGCGCCGAAGGACGGCTACACCTGGACCGCGGGTGCCGCCAAGGATCTCGGCACCTACAAGGTGCTGGGCATGGTCGACACCAGCGCCCGCGACTGGAACCTGTACCTCAACGTCGCGCACATCGCCGTGGTCGGCGTCAACGCCGATTCGCCCTACAAGACGATGAAGGACCTGCTCGATGCGATGAAGGCCAAGCCCGGCAGCGTGGCCGTCGCCACGGCGGGCGTCAACTCGAGCGGCCATGCGGCGATCGAGGCGATCGCGGGAAGTGCCGGCGTCACCTACAAGCATGTCACCTACGACGGCGGCAACCCGGCGGTGGTTTCGACGGTGTCGGGCGAGACGCAGGTCACGACCCAGCTCGCGGCCGAGCAGACCGACATGATCCGCGCCAAGAAGATCCGCCCGCTGGCCGTGGTCGGCGACAAGGCGCTCGAGATCGAAGGCTTCGGCACCGTGCCGCCGCTGTCGCAATTCATCCCCGGCTTCAAGGACCCGATCAACTACTTCGGCATCTTCGTGCCCAGGGGCGTGCCGGCCGATGTCACCGCCACGCTCGACAAGGCCTGGGCGACACAGATCGCCAACAACGAGACCCTGAAGAAATACGCGCAGGCCCGCGGTGCGCTGTTCGCGCCGATGGCCGGCGAGACCGCGCAGGCCGCGGTCTTCCCGGCGATCCAGGCCTATGCCTGGACCCAGCAGGCGGCCGGCAAGGCCAAGGTCTCGCCTGACACCGTCGGCATCGCCAAGCCCTGAAGACCCGCCATGTCGCAGGGCGGTGAAGCCGCCCGCTCCGATCTGGGCGGCGGGGTGGGCTGGATGGTGTTCGGCCTGGTGATCCTGGCGGCCAGCTGGCGCATGGACCGCTTCGAAGCGATGGGCGCAACGGTCTACACCGCGCCCGGGTTCGTGCCGGCGATGTTCGGCTTTGCGCTGCTACTGCTCGGTGCGGTGCTGGCATGGCGCGGCTGGTCGGTGCAGCACGCGCCGGACGGTCCCGTAGGCGAACCGGTGCTGAATCGGCGCATCGCGCTGATGCTGGTGCTGACGCTGGCCTATGCCGCCGGGCTCGTCGGGCACATGCCGTTCTGGCTCGCGACCAGCTTGTTCGTTGCCGCCTTCACCGCCAGCTTCGCCGACACCTTGCCGCCCACGCGACGCGTGCTCACCGCGCTGGTCTCGGGTGTACTGACGAGCGCGGCCGTGCTGCTGGTGTTCGAGCGCCTCTTCCTCGTTCGTTTGCCTTAGCCACGGGCAGCATGTTCGAAGGCCTCATTCTCTTCGGCCAGTCGATCGCGCGCTTCAGCGCGCCCGAGACCATCTTCTATGCCCTGCTCGCATCGCTGGTCGGCGTCATCATCGGCGCTCTGCCCGGCCTGACGGCGACCATGGGCCTGGCGCTGATGACCACGCTGACGATCAAGCTCCAGCCCGAAGTCGCGTTGCTGATCCTGATCTGCACCTACGTCGGCGCCATCTACGGCGGCTCGCGCTCAGCGATCCTGCTCAACATCCCCGGCACGCCGGCGTCCGCGGCCTCGTGCCTCGACGGCCACGTCCTCGCCCGCCAGGGCCTGGCCGGCCGGGCGATGGGCATCGCCACCACCGGCTCGGTGCTCGGCACCCTGATCGGCATGTTCTTCCTTGCTGGCTTCACGCCGATCCTGGGCAACCTGGCGCTCAAGTTCGGCGCCTACGAGTTCTTCTGGCTCGCGCTGTTCGGCGTCATCATCGCCGGCACCCTCACCGGCAACGACCCGCTGAAGGGTTGGATCGCCGGCATCGCCGGCCTCTTCGTCGCCACCATCGGCCAGGAGCCGCAGTACGCCTACGAGCGCTTTTCCTTCGGCATGCGCGACCTGGCCGGCGGCATCCAGCTGGTGCCGGCCCTCGTGGGCGCGTTCGGCTTCGCCGAGCTGCTGACCGCGATGAAGGAGCGCCAGGCCCCGGTAACGATCAACCCCTTCGACAGCGTGATCCCCAAGCTGCGCGACGTGACCAAGTACTGGCGCACGATCCTGCGCTCGGGCCTGATCGGCACCGGCGTGGGCATTGTGCCCGGCGTCGGTGAGGACGTCGCGGCCTGGTCTTCCTACGCCGCGGCCAAGCGCGCGAGCAAGGAGCCCGAGCTGTTCGGCAAGGGCTCGATCGAGGGCCTGATGGCGGCAGAAACGGGTGACAACGCCTGCGTGCCCGGCGCGGTGATCCCGGTGCTGACGCTCGCGGTGCCCGGCTCGGCGCCGGCGGCGGTACTGATGGCAGCGATGATCATCCACGGCATCAAGCCCGGCCCGCTGATCATGATCGAGAATCCGCAGTTCGTGTACGACGTGGTGGCGATGATGCTGTTCGCGACCATCGGCATCCTGATCTACGGCCTGACCCTGACCAAGCTGCTGATCCAGGTCCTGCGCGTGCCGCAGGCGACGATCGTGCCGATCATCTTCGTGCTCTGCACGGTGGGCAGTTTCGCCATCGCCGGTCGCGTGTTCGACATCTACGTGATGCTGGCCTTCGGCCTGATCGGCTACGGACTGCGTCACTTCGGCTACCCGATGGCACCGCTGGTGCTGGGCATCGTGCTCGGCGACCTGTTCGAAAAGAACCTGCGCCGCGCCCTGGTGCTGTCCGACGGCGACCTGACGCCCTTCTTCACGCGCCCGATCTCGGCCGCGCTGGCCGCGCTGATCGTCGGTAGCGTCGGCTGGAAGCTGTGGACGCTGCGGCGACGCAGGGCGGCGCATTGACCCACTGAATTCGGAGGCCTCCCACCATGGCGCAGAAGACCCTGGGCATCATCATGCACGGCGTGACCGGCCGCATGGGCCTGAACCAGCACTTGATCCGCTCGATCCTCGCGATCCGCGACCAGGGCGGCGTGGTGCTCGCCAACGGCGACCGGGTGCTGCCGGACCCGGTGCTGATCGGCCGCAACGCCGAAAAGATCGAGGCGCTGGCGAGGGCGCATCGCGTCGAGAGATTCGGGACCAATCTCGATGCCGCGCTGGCGAACAAGAAGGACAGCGTGTTCTTCGACGCCGGCACGACCCAGATGCGCCCGACCTTGCTCGCGCAAGCGATCCGCGCGGGCAAGCACGTGTATTGCGAAAAGCCGATCGCCACGAACCTGAACGAAGCGGTCGAAGTCTGCCGGCTGGCCCAGGCCTCGGGCTTGAAGCACGGCGCGGTGCAGGACAAGCTCTTCCTGCCCGGCCTGCGCAAGCTCGACATGCTGCGCCGCGCCGGCTTCTTCGGCCGCATGCTCAGCGTGCGCATCGACTTCGGCTACTGGGTCTTCGAGGGCGATCTGCAGCCGATCCAGCGCCCGAGCTGGAACTACCGCCAGGAGGATGGCGGCGGCATGATCCTGGACATGATGTGCCACTGGCGCTACGTGCTGGACAACCTGTTCGGCGAGGTGCAGTCGATCACCTGCCTGGGCGCCACTCACATCGACCGCCGCTGGGACGAAGCCGGCCAGTCCTACGCGGCCACCGCCGACGACGCCGCCTACGCGACGGCGCGACTCAAGGGCCACAACGGCGAACCGGTGGTCGCGCAGCTGACGATGAGCTGGGCCACGCGCGTGCGCCGCGACGACCTGGTGACCTTCCACGTCGACGGCACGCACGGCTCGGCGGTCGCCGGCCTGCAGGAATGCCGCGCGCAGAGCCGCGTGACGACGCCGCGACCGGTCTGGAACCCTGACGTCAAGCAGTCGATGAACTTCTTCGACCAATGGCAGGAGGTGCCCGACAGCCAGAGCTACGACAACGGCTTCAAGATCCAGTGGGAGCACTTCATCCGCCACGTGGTGGAGAACGAGCCCTATCGCTGGACCCTGCCGGAAGGCGCCAAGGGCGTGCAGCTGGTCGAGGCCGCGTTGCAGAGCTGGAAGGAACGGCGCTGGGTCGATGTGCCCGCGCTGACGCTGTGATGACGCTATGATG
>DATDES010000261.1:0-4247 GCA_036522975.1 Burkholderiaceae bacterium
GCCGTGATCAACCGCTCGATGGAATACCTGATCCGCCAATGCCCCGAGCAGTATCTGTGGGGCTACAACCGCTACAAGGGCCCCAGAGCCTCATGACAGCCCCCGGCTCGCTTCTCTCGCGTTCCCAGGCGCCAGTGGGGCTCCAGGCCGCTTGGGAGCGGCCCGGCGCGGCCTGAGGCGATGGGCGCGCGCTTCGCACTCGGCTGCCTGTGGCTGCTGCACTGGCTGCCGGTCCGCCTGCAGGCCGCACTCGGCGCGGGGCTCGGCTGCCTGCTGCATGTGCTGGCTGCCAAGCGGCGCCGCATCGCCACCCGCAACATCGAGCTGTGCCTGCCCGAACTCGATGCCCCGGCGCGCGCGCGTCTGGTGCGCGAGCACTTCGGCTGGCTCGGCCGCAGCATCCTCGAGCGCGGCCTGCTCTGGTACGCGCCGCGTGCGCGCATCGAGCGCCTGATCGAGGTCGAGGGCGATGTCCACCTTGCCGAGCGCACGCAGGCGCCGCTGATGTGGCTGGTGCCGCACTTCATGGCTCTTGAGGTTGCGGCCGCCGCGACCCAGCTCTTCCAGACGCGGCGCGGCGCGACGATCTACCAGGCCCAGAGCAACCCGGTCTTCGACGCCGCCGTGCGCAAGGGGCGCCAGCGTTTCGGCGGCTCGGAGCTGTTCACTCGCCGGGACAGTGCCAAGCCGCTGATTCGCGCCATCCGGCAGCAGGGCCTGGGTTTCTTCAACCTGCCCGACATGGACTTCGGCATCAAGGATGCCGCCTTCGTCCCCTTCTTCGGTGTGCCGGCGGCCACACTCCTGGCGCCCTCGCGCATGGCCCGGCTGCTCGGCATGACGGTCCAGCCGGTGGTGGCCGAAATGCGCGCGTCGGGCGGCTGGCGCGTGCGCTTCCTGCCGCCGCTGGCGGCTTGGCCGACCGATGACGCCGAGGCCGACACCCTGCGCATGAACCAGTGGATCGAGGGCGAGGTGCGGCGCAACCCGGCGCAGTACTTCTGGGTCCACAAGCGGTTCAAGACGAGGCCCGCCGGCGAAGCCCCTGTTTACTGAGTGCGCAAGCGTCGCATGCTGTAATTTCCACGCGATCGCCGCCTCACGCGCCCGGTGATCGCCCTTCGTCGACGGCGCCATCTCTGAGGCCCTCATGTCCCTGCGCATCAATGACACCGCCCCCGATTTCACGGCCCAGACGACCCAGGGCCCACTCCAGTTTCACCAGTGGATCGGCGACAGCTGGGCGATCCTGTTCTCGCATCCGAAAGACTTCACGCCGGTGTGCACGACCGAACTCGGCTACATGGCTGGCATCGAGGACAAGTTCAAGCAGCGCAATACCAAGCTGATCGGCCTGTCGATCGACCCGGTGACCAACCATGAGAAGTGGTCGGACGATATCGAAGCCACCCAGGGCCATCGACCCCAGTACCCGATGATCGGCGACACCGATCTGGCCGTGGCCAAGCTCTACAACATGCTGCCGGCCGAGGACCCGGGAACCTCCGAGGGCCGCACCGCAGCCACGAATGCCACCGTGCGCTCGGTCTTCGTGATCGGCCCGGACAAGAAGATCAAACTGATGATGACCTACCCGATGACCACCGGGCGCAACTTCGACGAGATCCTGCGTGCGCTGGACGCGATGCAGCTGACCGCCAAGCACAAGGTTGCGACGCCGGCGAACTGGAAACAGGGCGAGGACGTCATCATCGCCGGCTCGGTCAGCGACGAGGATGCGAAGAAGCTGTTCCCGAACGGCTGGAACGCCCCCAGGCCGTATCTGCGCATCGTCAAGCAGCCGGGCTAGGTCATTCTCGGAAGGCCGCGCGGATAATCCGCGCCATGCGACTGCCGTTCACCAAGATGCAAGGCGCGGGCAACGACTTCGTCGTGCTCGATGCCACGCGCTCCCCGATCGAGTTGAGCGCAGCCCAGGTGCAGCGGCTCGGCGACCGGCGCTTCGGCGTCGGCGCTGACCAGATCCTGGTGGTCGAGAACACCGACACGCCGGGCGTCGACTTCCGCTATCGCATCTACAACGGCTTCTCCGGCGACGAGGTCGAGCATTGCGGCAACGGTGCGCGCTGCTTCGTGCGCTATGTGCGAGAACACGGGCTGACCGACAAGTCGACGGTGCGGGTCGAGACGGTCAACAACCGGCTCGAGTTGCACTGGCAGGCCGATGGCCGGGTCACGGTCGACATGAACGCGCCGGTCTTCGACCTGGCCCAGGTGCCGTTCGATCCCAGGGGTCTCCTGCCGATCGAGGTCAACGGCTTCACGCTGTGGCCACTCGAGGCTACCGGGCGCCCGGTCGAGCTCGCCGTGCTGTCGATGGGCAACCCGCACGCCGTGCTGCGCGTCGACGACATCAACGCGGCACCGGTGGCCATGCTCGGCCCGGCCCTCGAAGGCCACGAGCGCTTTGCGCGCCGCGTCAACGCCGGCTTCATGCAGCTGCGCTCGCGGCGCGAGATCGCGCTGCGCGTTTACGAGCGCGGCGCCGGCGAGACCCTGGCCTGCGGCACCGGGGCCTGCGCGGCGGTTGTGGCCGGCATCCGTCTCGGCTGGCTCGACGCGAAGGTCGACGTGCACACCCGCGGCGGCCTCTTGACCATCGAGTGGCCGGGCGGTGACGGCCACGTGCTGATGACCGGTCCGGCCGAAACCGTCTACGAAGGAGAAATCGAACTGTGATCACCAACGCCCTGCAAGGCATCACCGAGAACGACATCGCCGAGTACCTGGCCAACACGCCAGGCTTCTTCGAGCGGCATGCCGAAATGCTGGCCACGATCCAGCTCACCAGCCCACACGGCCAGCGCGCCGTCTCGCTGCAGGAGCGGCAGATGGAAATGCTGCGCGAACGCATCAAGGGCCTCGAGAAGAAGATCGTCGAGATGATCCGCAACGGCCAGGACAACGTAGCGATCGCCGATCGGTTGCACCGCTGGACGCGCGCCCTGATGATCACCGCCGATGCGGCCATGCTGACCGAGGTGCTGGTGCGCGAGCTGAAGCAGCAGTTCCTGATCCCGCAAGCCGGCATCCGCGTCTGGGGTGTTGCCGAGGCCTACAGGCAAGCCCCCTTCGCGCAGGGCGCGAGTGACGACATCAAGATCCTGGCCACCAGCCTGGGTCTCCCCTATTGCGGCGCGAACGCCGGCTTCGAAGCTGCGCGCTGGCTCGACGAGCCGGCCACCGTGGCGTCGATGGCGATGGTGCCGTTGCGCGCCTCGGGCGCCGATGCGGCTTTCGGCCTGCTGGTCGTCGGCAGCCCCGATCCGACGCGCTACAGCGCCGACATGGGCACCGACTTCCTGCAGCGCATCGGCGAGATCGCCAGCGCCGGTCTGGCGCGGCTGTTGCCCTCTGCGTGAGAGCGTGCAGGCCGCCCCGCTGCCCGACGAACTGCTGCACTATCTGCAGCATCTCGAAGTCGAGCGGCGCCTGGCGGCGCGCACGCTGACCCTGTACCGCGAGGCACTGCGAAGCCTGCACGTCGCGGCCGTGGCCAGCGGGGTCGAGTTGAAGGCGGTGCAGACGCACCATGTGCGGCGCTGGCTCGCCGGGGCCCACCAGCGCGGCCTGGCGCCGCGCAGCCTGGCGATCGTGCTGGCGGCGTGGCGCGGCCTGTACCGCTGGTGGGGCGAGCAGCGCGAGATCGAGGCCAACCCGGTCGATGGCGTGCGCGCGCCCAAGGCCGCCAAGCCCCTGCCCAAGGCGCTGTCGGTCGACCACGCGGTGGCACTGGCCGAGCATGGAACCAAGGGGGGTGGCGAGGGCGCCGACGCAGCGCTCGCCGCACGCGATCACGCCATCGTCGAGCTGCTCTACGGCTGCGGCCTGCGGGTCGGGGAACTGGTCGGGCTCGACCACCGCGCCGGGCGCGACGCTGCGGCCTGGGTCGACGCGCCTGACGCCACAGCCCACGTGCTCGGCAAAGGCAGCAAGCGGCGCAGCGTGCCGGTGGGCCGCTCGGCGCTGGCAGCGCTCGAGGCCTGGCTGGCCCATCGCACGTCAATGGCCAAGGCCGACGAGGCCGCGCTGTTCGTCAGTCGCAGCGGCACGCGCCTGAGCGCCAGCCAGGTGCGCTCGCGACTCAAGGCGCTGGCGATCCAGGCCGGCCTGCCCACCCATGTCCATCCGCACATGCTGCGCCACAGTTTTGCCTCGCACCTGCTGCAATCGAGCGGCGACCTGCGCGCGGTGCAGGAACTGCTCGGCCACGCCAACATCGCGAC
>DATDES010000262.1:0-4264 GCA_036522975.1 Burkholderiaceae bacterium
CAGCGCCGACGCCGTCATCACCTCGGGCGGGGTCAGCGTCGGCGAGGCCGACCACACCAAGAGAATCATGGCTGAACTCGGCGATGTGCTGTTCTGGCGCATCGCGATGCGGCCCGGGCGACCGATGGCGATCGGTCGGGTCGGCAACGCAATCCTGTTCGGCCTGCCCGGCAACCCGGTCGCGGTGATGGTGACCTTCTACGCCTTCGTGCGCGAGGCGCTGCAGGCCATGAGCGGCGCCGCTGCGGAGCCGTTGCCCCGGCTACGCGCCGCCTGCACGACGGCGCTGCGCAAGAAGCCGGGTCGGACCGAATACCAGCGGGGCATCGTCGTCCGCAGTGCCGACGGCCGCTGGCAGGTCGCCATCACCGGCAGTCAGGGCTCGGGCATCCTGTCGTCGATGAGCGCGGCCAACGGCATGGTCGTGCTGCATCACGCGCAGGGCGACGTCGCGGCCGGCGACGAGGTCGACGTGATCCCTTTCGACGGTCTGGTCTGACGCGGACCTACTTCGCCGGCGCCAACTCCTCTTCGACAAACTTCTCGGTGATCTCGCCCGGAACGCGCTTGCGGGCGAACCAGGTGTAGACCGTGGGCACGACGAAGATCGTCAGCAGGGTGCCGAGCGACATGCCGCCAACGATCACCCAGCCGATCTGGCGCCGGCTCTCGGCGCCAGCGCCACTGGACAGGGCCAGGGGCAGAGCACCGAGGACCATCGCGCAGGTGGTCATCATGATCGGGCGCAGGCGCAGGCTGGCCGCCGTGACCACCGCCTCGCGGATCGCCATGCCCTGGCGTCGCAACTGGTTGCTGAACTCGACGATCAGGATGCCGTGCTTGCTGATCAGGCCGACCAGGGTGATCAGCCCGATCTGCGAATAGACGTTCAAGGTGCCTCCAGACCACTTCATGGCCAACAGTGCACCCACCATCGACAAGGGCACCGCGAGCAGGATCACGAAGGGGTCGAGGAAGCTCTCGAACTGCGCCGACAAGACCAGGAAGATGAACAACAGCGCGAGCACGAAGACCAGGCCGAGCGCGCCTGAGGACGACTTGAACTCGCGGCTGACGCCGTTGAGCTCGGTCGCATAGCCGGAAGGCAGCACCCTGGTGGCAGTTTCGTCGAGGAAGGCAAGGGCCTGGCCGAGCGAATAGTCGGGCGTCAGGCTGGCCGTGATCGATACCGAGCGGCGCTGGTTGAAGTGGTTCAACTCGCGCGGGCTGACGGCCTCACGCACCTTGACCAGCGACGACAGCGGCACCATGGTGTCGTTGCGCCCGCGCACAAAGAGGCGATCGATGTCCTCGGGCCGCGCGCGGCCGCGGCCTTCGGTCTGGACCATCACGTCGTACTGGTCGGCGTCGCGCTTGTAGCGCGTGACCGCGCGCCCGCCGAGCATGGTCTCGACGGTGCGTGCCACCGACTCGACCGAGACCCCCATGTCGGCCGCGCGGGCGCGGTCCACGTCCATGAAGATCTCGGGCTTGTTCAGCTGCAAGTCGCTGTCGGGCTGCACGAAGCCTGGGTTCTTGGCCATTTCGGCCATGAACTGCTGCGACACGCGCGCCAGATTGTCGTAACTGTCATTGGTCTGGATCACGTAGTTGATGGGCTGCTCCCGAAAACCCTGGCCCAGGCTCGGTGGGGTGATCGGAAAGGCGCTCACGCCCGGCAGGCCGCTCATGCGTGGCCGCAGCAAGCTCGCTAGTTCCGCCGTGCTGCGCTCGCGCTCCGTCCAGTCCACCGTGCGCATGACGGCGGTGGCCGTCGAGACCTGGCCGCCGCCCATGAACATGAAACGGCGATCGAACTCCGGATAGGTCGCGACGATGGCGTCGATCGCATCCAGGTAGCGCGCCGTGAATTCGAGCGTCGCGCCGTCGGGGGCGCGCACCGGCATGATGATCACACCGCGGTCCTCGATCGGCGAGAGTTCGCTCTTCGCCGTGCTGAACAGCCACCAACTGGATCCCGCCGAGATGGCCATGACCACGAGCACGATCCAGCGATGCGCCAGGACGCCATTGAGCACGCGGGTGTAGCCGCTGGTCATTGCCACCAGGATCGACTCCATGCCGCGGTCGAAACGGTTCGGTTTCGGGTTGTGGCGCAGCAACTTGCTGCACATCATCGGCGTCAGCGTCAGCGCGACGAAGCCCGACACCACCACCGCCCCGGCCAGGGTCAACGCAAATTCGGTGAACAGGCGCCCGGTGCGCCCTGGGGTAAAGGCCAGCGGCGCGAACACCGCGGTCAGGGTCAGGGTCATCGCGACCACGGCGAAGCTGATCTCGCGCACGCCCTTGAGCGCGGCCTGAAACGGCGTCAGGCCCTCCTCGATGTGGCGGAATATGTTCTCCAGCACCACGATCGCATCGTCGACCACCAGGCCGATGGCAAGCACCAGGGCGAGCAGGGTCAGGGTGTTGATCGTGAAACCGGCCAGCGCGATCAGCGCGAAGGAGCCGATCAGGCTGACCGGAATCGTCACCAACGGGATCACCGAAGCCCGCAGCGTGCGCAGGAACACGAACACCACCAGGGCCACCAGCACCACCGCTTCGGCCACAGTCCTGTAAACCGACCTGACCGATCGGTCGATGAAGACCGACAGGTCGTTGGCCTGAACCACGGTGACCGAGGGTGGCAGGTCGCGCTGGATCTGCGGCATCAGCGCGCGCACGCCGGCCGCCACCTCGAGTGGGTTGGCAGTCGCGTTGCGGATAACCCCGGTCGAGATCGAAGGGATGCCGTTCAGGCGCACCCGCGAGCGCTCGCTCGCCGCGGCCTCCTCGACCCGGCCGACATCGCGCAGGTGCACCGTGTAGCCGTTGGTCGACCGCAGCGAAATGTCGGCGAACTGGGCCACCGTGTTCAGGTCCGTCCGCGTGGTGACGTTGAACTCGCGCTGCTGGCTCTCGATGCGTCCCGAGGGTACTTCGAGGTTCTGCTTGCGCAGCGCGTCCTCGACGTCCTGCACCGTCACGCGGTAAGCGGCGAGCTTGTCCGGATCGAGCCAGATCCGCATCGCGTACTTGCGGTCGCCGCCGATCTGCACGTCGGCGACGCCGGGCACCGTCTGCAGGCGCGGCTTGACGACGCGGTTCACCAGGTCGGTGACTTCCAGCGGGGTCAGGGTTTCGCTCGTGAAGGCCAGCCAGATCGTCGGCGTGGCATCGGCCTCGACCTTGGCGATGATCGGCTCGTCGACCGCGTCGGGCAGGCGCCCGCGCACGCGAGAGACCCGGTCCCGCACATCGGCGGCGGCGTCGTCCGGGCTCTTCTCGAGCTTGAAGCGCACCGAGATCTGGCTGCGCTCGGCACGCGAGATCGAGGTGATGATGTCCACGCCGTCGATGCCGGCTATCGAGTCCTCGAGCGGCTTGGTGACCTGCGACTCGATGACCTCCGACGACGCGCCGGTGAGCACCGTGTTGACCGTCACCACCGGCTCGTCGATGCGCGGGTACTCGCGCAGCGACAGGCGGTTGAACGAGACCAATCCGATCAGGATGATCAGCAGCGACATCACGCAGGCCAACACGGGCCGGCGGATCGAGGTGTCGGACAACTTCATCGCGCGCTCCTGCGTGTCAGACCGCCGGCGTGCCGCGCACGCCCCCAGTGCCCGCGCCAGAACTGGCCCCCGACGCCGCCCCGCTCGCTGCCCGGCCTGCAGAGCCGGCTGCCTGGCCCTTGCCGGCCTCGCCCAGATCGACCAGACGCACCGACAAGGCATCGCCGCGCAGCAGGCGACCCTGTCCCGCGGTCACGACCAGATCGCCCTCGACCAGGCCGCCCAGCACTTCGACCTTCCCTGTCAGGCGTGCGCCGAGGCGAGCCTCCAGCCGCTGCGAGACCTTGCCCTGCGGGCCGTCGACGATCTTGATCAGGAACTGCTTGCCGCCCTGCGGCACGAGTGCTTCCTCGGGCACGACCAGCGCGTTGTCGCGCACGGCGAGCAGGGTGCGCGTGCGCGCGAACATGCCACTCCTCAGCACACCGTCGGGATTGGCCAGCCGCGCCCGAACCAGCAGAGAGCGCCCGTTGGCGTCGAGCTGGGAGTCGAGCGCATCCACTTGACCGCGAAAGCTGCGTCCCGGCATCGCGTCGGGCGAAACCTCGACCGCCTGACCCGGCTTCAATTGCGCAACGTAGCGCTCAGGCAAGCGGAAGTCGACCCATACCTGGGAGGTGTCCTCGATGTTGACCAGGTCGGCACCATCCTTGACATAGTCACCGACATTCACGCTGCGG
>DATDES010000263.1:0-8917 GCA_036522975.1 Burkholderiaceae bacterium
CCCGCCATCACATGGCCCCAGATGCCGAGGCGTCCCGCTGCTGGGCTTCGACACGATGGGCTATCGCCTCGGCCTCGGTGGCGGCTATTTCGATCGCACGCTGGCGGCTCTGTGTCGCGCATGTCAAACATGCATCCGCAACCACATGACATGCCGATGGATTTCATCGTGACGAAGGCTGGCGTCCACCGTACGGAGACCGGCAGTCTTGTCCTCGTCGATGGACCGCAGTGCAGCGTTCCCGCCGCGCGCCTCGAGCGCCGACGTATGCGTCGCCGGTCTGTTATGCGCAGAACTTTGAAGACGACCCGGTTGGCGGATGATGAATTTTCGCGCAGGACTCAGTAGGCCCGCCCACGCCGGTACTGCGCGTGCTGCCGGCGTTCGAGGGGCGTGGCCTTGGCCAGCAGGGCGAGCGATGCGCCGGCATGCGCGTGCGTGATCGCGATCCCCAGCGCATCGGCTGCGTCGGGGCCTGGTGCTGCTGACAGTGACAACAGCCGCTGCACCATCGCCTGCACCTGCGACTTGTGCGCATGGCCGCTGCCGACGATGGCTTTCTTCATCTGCAGCGCGGTGTACTCCGACACCTCCAGCGAGCGCGAGACGAGGGCCGCCAGCGCTGCACCGCGCGCCTGCCCCAGCAGCAGGGTGCTCTGCGGGTTGACGTTGACGAACACGATCTCGGCTGCGGCACAGGTAGCTTCGTAGCGCGAAGCGACCTCGCACACGCCCTCGAAGATGATCTTCAAGCGCGCTGGCAGGTCGCCTTTGGCGACCCTCGCGGTCTTGATCGTGCCGCTGGCCACGTAATGCAGGCGCGGGCCATCGGCGTCGATGACCCCGAAGCCCGTGGTCTGCAAACCAGGGTCGATGCCGAGAATCCTCATGTCGGGCTCAGCCTGAAGTACCAGCGTACCGAATGGAAGAACACCGGCGCGGCGAAGCACAGCGGGGCCACCCGATCTAGGAGCCCGACTGCGCCGGTGACGCCACTGCGGTTGCCCCAGTGGTGCACGCCGGCGTCGCGCTTCAGGGCCTTCATGACGAACTCGCCCAGCGTGCCGCAACCGGCAGCGATGAAGGCCATCGCCAGGGCCTGGCGGGCATTGAAGGGGGTGATCCAGTACAGCGCCGCGCCGGCTAACGCGGCGACGGCGGTGCCGATAAACCAGGCCCGCAGTGAAAAGCTGCGGCTGATCTGCCGCGCCAGCGGCCGGCGCCGCAGCCAGCGGCTGGAGAGTTCCTGCACTACTTGGGCCACGGCGGCGACGATGACCAGGAAGAAGAGCAGGAAGGCACCGCGACCCTCGTAACCCTTGAAGTCGAGCAGCAGCAACGCGGGCGCGTGCGACAGGCCGTAGACGCAGACCACGATGCCCCACTGGATCTTGGCGTTGCGCTCCAGGAAGCGGTGCGGGTCGCCGGCCATCGCACTGACCACCGGGATCGCGAAGAACACGTAGACCGGGATGAAGACCGAGAACAGGTCGAAGTGGCGCGTCGCGACGATGGCGTACTGCACGGGCAGCACGAAGAAGAAGGCCAGGATCAGGCTGCGGTGGTCGCTGCGCCGGGTGTGCTGCAGGGTGATGAACTCGCGCAACGCGAGGAAGGAGAACAGGCCGAAGAACAGGGTCGCGCCGATCGGTCCCGAGATCCAGGCTAACCAGAACAAGATGGTGCCAACCCAGACCGCACGCAGGTCGCGCCGAAAGCGATGGGCGGCCAGGCTGTGCGAGTCGTGGGCGGGGCGCAGTGAGCGCAGGAACGCGCCCAGCGTCACCAGCACCACCATGCCGAACAGGATCACGAACAGCAGCGCGACTTGTTCGTCGACACTGAGCTGGCGCAGGCTGCCGAATGTCATCGCTTCATGCCGTCCGTGGCCGCAAGGCCAGCACGGCAGCCCTCGCGCGATCGAGGAAGGCACGCTTGTCCTCCTGGGTACCCAGGTGCAGCGGCGCGCCGAAAGTCACCGTGCACAGGATCGGCACCGGCACCACCTCCCCCTTGGGCATCACCCGCTGCACATTGTCGATCCAGGCCGGGACCAACTGCACCTGCGGAAACTGCTCGGCCAGGTGATACAGGCCGCTCTTGAACGCCTGTGGATCGCCCTTGTTGCTCCGTGTGCCCTCGGGAAAGATTACCAGCGAGTCGCCTTGTTTGAGCGCGTCAGTCAGGGGCTCGAGCGGGTCCTGGTCGTCGGTGCGCTGGCGCACGACGTAGACCGCATGGAAGACCTCGCGTGTGAGCCAGTGCCTGAAGCGGCTTGAAGTCCAGTAATCACTGGCCGCGATCGGCCGTGTCGACGCGCGCAGGTCCTTCGGCAGTGCGGCCCAGATCAGCACCCAGTCGAAGTGGCTCTGGTGGTTGGCGAAATAGATGCGCTGCTCGGCCGCCGGCGGGCAACCCTTCCAATGGCCCTGGGCCCCCGTGATCAGGCGGGCCAGCAAGGCGAGCAGGGCGCCCATCAGATCGGCAGCGGACATGCAGCGATGCTAGCCGCAGCAACGCGCTGGCCGCATCCGGAGATATGAGGTAGCGGGCGCTTGGACACCACGACCCCCTGCACGCGTCCGCGCGTGCGGCGCGAACCTGCCATCCTGCGGCTGCCAGATCGTTCGTCAACGCGCAGTCCACAGAGCGCAGCCGAACGCACACGAGTCCTGGACGTGCGCCAGGTTGCCGCGTCGTGCCGGCCTTGGATCAGTGCCGGAAGTGGCGCACGCCGGTGAAGACCATCGCGATGCCGCGTTCGTCGGCCGCGGTGATCACCTCGGCGTCGCGCACTGAGCCGCCAGGTTGAATGACGCAGGTCGCGCCGGCGTCGACGACGACATCCAGGCCGTCGCGGAAAGGGAAAAAGGCGTCGCTGGCGACGGCCGAGCCAGCCAGCGTCAGGCCCGCGTTCTCGGCCTTGATCGAGGCGATGCGCGCGCTGTCGATGCGGCTCATCTGTCCCGCGCCGACGCCTAGCGTCATGCCGCCGGCGCAGAACACGATGGCATTGCTCTTGACGAACTTGGCCACCTTCCAGGCGAACAGCAGGTCATCGAGCTGCGCAGCACTCGGCGCCTTCTTCGTGACCACACGCAGTTCCTCGCGCGCCACGTTGCGCGCGTCAGCCGATTGCAGCAACAGGCCACCGCCCACCCGTTTCATGTCCAGCGCATTCGTAGCGGTGGCCAAGTCGACTTCGAGCAGGCGCACGTTCTGCTTGGCCGCGAAGGCGGCTCGCGCTTCGGATGTCATGGCGGGAGCGATGACGACCTCGACGAACTGTTTGGAAACCTTGTCGGCCGTCGGACCGTCGAGTGCGGTGTTGAACGCGATGATGCCGCCGAAGGCGGACGTCGGATCGGTCTGCAGCGCCTTCGCATAGGCATCGCCGGCCGTCGCGCCGAGCGCCACGCCACAGGGGTTGGCGTGCTTAACGATCACGCAGGCGGGGCCTTCGGTGAAGGTCTTGACGCATTCCCAGGCGGCGTCGGCGTCGGCGATGTTGTTGTAGCTGAGCTCCTTGCCCTGCAGCTGACGCCAGCCGGCGAGCAGGCCGCGCGGGGCCCGGGCATCGCGGTAGAAGGCGGCGCTCTGGTGCGGGTTCTCTCCGTAGCGCATGTCCTGCGTCTTGGTCAGCTGCAGCGTGAAGACCTCCGGGTACTCGCCGCGCACGGGGATGGCCGCGCCGGCGTTCTCGCTGCCGGCTTCGAGCCCGCTCAGGTAATTGCTGATCATGCCGTCGTAGGCGGCGGTGTGCGCGAAGACCTTCTTCGCGAGCCTGAACTTCGTCGTGCGCTGCACCCCACCCGACTTCAATTCGTCGAGCAGCAGCGTGTAGTCGGCTGGATCGATGACGACCGTCACGTCCTGCCAGTTCTTCGCCGCCGCACGCAGCATCGCCGGTCCACCGATGTCGATTTTCTCGATCGCGTCGTCGAGCGTGCAGTCGGCCCGCGCCGTCGCCTGCGCGAACGGATACAGGTTGATCACCAGCAGGTCGATCGTGCCGATGCCGTGCTCCTTCAACGCTGCCATGTGCGCCGCGTCGTCGCGGCGAGCAAGCAGGCCACCGTGGATGCGCGGGTGCAGGGTTTTGACGCGACCGTCGAGCATTTCCGGGAAGCCGGTCACCTCGCTGACCTCGCTCACCGGGAGGCCGTTCTGCGCGAGCAGCTTGGCGGTGCCGCCCGTCGACAGCAGTTTCACGCCGGCCCGGTGCAGTTCGTGTGCGAAGTCGACGATGCCGGTCTTGTCGGACACCGACAACAACGCAGTCAATGAAGTCATGAGATCTCCGGAAAACGGCCGCGTCAGCGATCCGCTTCTCCTATTTGATGAGCTTGTGATCGACCAGTTTGCGCCGCAATGTGTTGCGGTTCAACCCGAGCCACTCGGCCGCCTTACTCTGATTGCCTTCGGCGTGCTTCATCACCACCTCGAGCAGCGGTTTCTCGACCGCCTCGATCACCATCTGGTGCATCGAGTGCGGCTCGGCGCCGCGCAGGTCCTTGAAATACTGCTCGAGGCTTTCACGCACGCAGGCGTCGATGTGTTTTTTTGTCATGCCCTCAGCTCGATCAGGTCGTCATTGGCCGCCGGCGCAGCGAGGCGCGGGAGGTTCTTGTACTGCTCGGCGAGGCGCGCGAACCAATCGCCGACCGCGGCCACCTGCGCTGCGCAACCTTCGATGCGGTTCATCTCGGCGCGAAAGGCGTCGCCGCCGGGCAAATCGCGCAGGGCCCAGCCGATGTGCTTGCGCGCGCTGCGCACGCCGGTCGACTCGCCATACAGCGCGTAGTGGTCGTGCAGATGCTCGGTGAGCCATGCAGCTGCCTGCTTTGTGGGCGGCGATGCGAGGTGCCGGCCGGTGTTCAGGTAGTGGGCGATCTCGCGGAAGATCCAGGGCCGGCCCTGTGCCGCACGGCCGATCATCAGTGCATCTGCCTGCGTGTAGGCGAGCACCTGACGTGCCTTCTCGGGTGAGTCGATGTCGCCGTTGGCGACCACCGGGACCGACACCACAGCCTTGACCGCAGCGACGGTGTCGTACTCGGCCAGGCCCCTGAAGCCCTGCTCGCGGGTGCGGCCGTGCACAGTGAGCAGGGCCACGCCGGCCTGCGCCACGCTGCGGGCCAGGGCGACGGCGTTCTTCTCGGCATCGCAGCGGCCAGTGCGCATCTTCAGCGTCACCGGCACGCCGCGCGACGCGCAGGCCGCGACCACGGCGTCGACGATGGCCATCGCGAGCCGCTCATTGCTCATCAGCGCCGAGCCGGCCCACACGTTGCAGACCTTCTTTGCCGGGCAGCCCATGTTGATGTCGATGATCTGCGCCCCGCGGTCGATGTTGTAGCGCGCGGCGTCGGCCATCTCGGCCGGGTCGACGCCGGCGATCTGCACCGCTATCGGCCCCGGTTCCCCGGCATGGTCGGCGCGGCGCGAGGTCTTGAGCGAGGTCCACAGCTCGCGCCGCGAAGTCACCATTTCGCTGACCGCGTAGCCCGCTCCCAGGCGCCGACACAACTGGCGGAACGGCCGGTCCGTCACGCCCGCCATCGGGGCCACGAACAGGCGGTTCGGCAGCTCGAATGCGCCGAGTTTCATGGTGCGTGCAGGGGGAGGGTGCTGAAAAAAGAGGCGCAAGTATAGCCATCGAGAAGGCCGTCTTCCGCATTGCCGCTGTCGATAATTGGCGCCTGCATGGATGCCTGGATCGCCCCGCTGCTGGCCGCATTGGCGTTGCCGAAATACGGCCTGTCGTCGGTCTTCGTCATCGCCCTGATCTCGGCCACCCTGCTGCCGATGGGCAGCGAACCGGCGGTGTTCGGCCTGGTGAAGCTGAACCCCGAGTTGTTCTGGCCGGCCATTCTGGTGGCCAGCGCCGGCAACACCGTCGGTGGTGCGATCTCGTGGTGGATGGGCTACGGGGCCGAGCGCGCCTACGAGCGCGTGCGCCATCGCAAGCCGAGCGAACTGCGCGCTCTGCAATGGCTCGAACATTTCGGTGCCAAGGCCTGTCTGCTGTCCTGGCTGCCGGTGGTCGGCGACCCGATCTGCGTGGTGGCCGGCTGGCTCAAGCTGCCGTTCTGGCCCTGCGTGGTTTACATGGCGATCGGCAAGTTCGCGCGCTATCTCACGATGACGGCCGCGCTGCTGTGGGCCTTTCCAGGCCAGATCCATCCTGGTTGAGACAACAATGCCGCACTCCCGCCCGGAACCCCGCATGAAGACGCCCAGCTACGACGAGCTCGAGACCCATTACACCCGCCTGCACCGCTTCCAGCACCTGGCCTCGATCGTCGGGTGGGACCAGGCGGCGAACATGCCGCCCAAGGGCAACGAGGCGCGCGCCGCGGCGCTGGCCGAACTGGCCGCGCTGATGCACTGCATGCGCACCGACACCATGCTGTCCGAGCGCCTGGCCCGCGCCGAGCAGGAGCCGCTGTCGGAGCACCAGCGCGCCAACCTGCGCGAGATTCGCCGTGACTGGCGCAACGCCAACGCGCTGCCGGCCGAGCTGGTGCAACGCCGCCAGTTGGCGACCTCGCGCTGTGAACACGCCTGGCGCTCGCTGCGCCCGGCCAACGATTGGGCCGGTTTCGTCGAGCATTGGAGGCCGGTGCTGGCGATCGCCCGCGAAGAAGCTGCGCTGTTGTCGCAACAGTCCGGCCTGACCCGGTACGACGCCCTGATGGACCGCTTCGAGCCGGGCATGACGAGTGCCGCGGTCGACCGTGTGTTCGGCGCGGTGCGGCAGTGGCTGCCGGGACTGATCCAGCAGGTGATTGAGAAGCAAGCGCGCGAAACGGTGGCCGAGCCGGTCGGGCCGTTCGCGCTCGACGCCCAGCGGGCGATGTGCCAGCAGGTGGTGCGCCGGCTCGGCTTCGACTTCGACGCCGGGCGCCTGGACACCAGCACCCACCCCTTCTCGGGCGGTGTGCCCGAAGACGTGCGCATGACCACGCGCTACCGTGAAGACCAGTTCCTGCCGGCGCTGATGGGTACGGTGCACGAAACCGGGCACGGGCGCTATGAGCAGAACCGCCCGCGCGACTGGCTCGGCCAGCCGGTCAGCGAAGCCCGGTCGATGGCGATCCACGAGAGCCAGTCACTGGCCTTCGAGATGCAGCTCGGCGGCCACCCCGGCTTCGCGCAGGTGCTGTCGCCGATGCTGGCCGAGGCTTTCGGCGACCAGCCGGCGTTCGAAGCGCGCAACCTGCACCGGTTGCTGACGCGCGTGCGTCGCGGCCTGATCCGCGTCGACGCCGACGAAGTCACCTACCCAGCGCATGTGATCCTGCGCTACGAGATCGAGCGTCCGTTGATCGAAGGCCTGATCGAGCCCGAGGATGTACCAGGACTGTGGGACGAGAAGATGCAGGACCTGCTTGGCCTCGACACCCGCGGCAACTTCACGGACGGCCCGATGCAGGATGTGCACTGGCCGGAGTCGCTGTTCGGCTATTTCCCCTGCTACTCGCTCGGCGCGATGTACGCGGCGCAGTGGTTCGCGACGATGCGGCGCTCGATGCCGGACCTGGATGCGCGGATCTCGCGCGGCGATTGGACACCGGTCTTCGATTGGCTGCGCGGCAACATCTGGTCGCAGGCCTCATTGTGGCCCACGGACGAATTGGCGATTCGCGCCAGTGGCGAGAAGCTGAACCCGGCTTTCTTCAAGGCGCACCTCGAGGCGCGCTATCTCGGTTGAGAAGCTAAGAGCCGGCCGACAGTTCGAGATCGCTCAAGACTTCATCGAGCCGCTTCAGCGCGCGCGCCCATCGCGTCCCCGGCAGGCGCCGCTGCCGCCCGACCAGGCGGCGCGAGGGATCGTCCAGCGCCGCTGCATCGATCGTCACCCCGTGACGGGCGAGTTGCGAGCCCAGCGAGGAGCGCCGCGAACGCATCAGCTCGCGCGTGCGCTGGTACGCATGCTCGGCGAGCAAGCGACGTTGCGACAGACTGAAGGTGTTGGCCAGGAACATGGCCGGGTCGCGCGGGTCGGGCTCGAAGAGCACGACGTCGGTGCAAGGGTGGCTTTCGGCGTAGCCCTTCATGCCGAGTTCGAGCCGCGAGTGGATCAGTGAGCGGAAGGTCTGCGACAGCACCACCGGCAGCCCGCCGTCAACCAGACGCGGGATGCGCGCTTCGCCGCTGCCCAACACCTTGTGCCGTGGTGCGTGGGTGGCATCGAAGGGCACCAGGGGGTTGAGGCAGATCAGCAGATCCAGGCCTTCGTCGAGCAGCACGCTGGCGTGCAGGGTCTTCTTCAGGGCGCCGTCGACGCAGGTGCGGCCCTTGACCTGCACCGGTGCGTACAGCCCCGGCAGCGCGGCGCTGGCCTGCACCGCCAGCGAGATCGGCACGTCGTCCAGTCCCGGCTGGCCGAAGGGCACGGCCTCGCCGCTGTCGAGGTCGGTGGCCACCAGCACCAGTTGGCGCTGCAGCCTCCGGAAGTCATTCGTGCGGCCGGGCGCTGAAAACACGCGCGCGAGCTGGCGCTCCATCGGCGCGCCGCTGAGCAGGCCGGTCGGCAGCGCACGGCCGAGGCGCTCGAAGGCCTCGAGCAGCGAGCGGCGCCCGAAGGCGTAGCGCAGGGCGGCCTGCGCGGCCAGGCCGGGCAGGGCGGCCAGGCGGTGCAGGTACTCGCCCCAGGCCGGGCGCATCAGCAGCGAAGGGCGAAACAGGTCGCCGCCGTCGCTGCTGTCGTTCTCGATGAAGGCCGCACACAACTCGCGCGGGCTCATGCCGTTGGCCAGTCCGGCGGCGATGAATCCACCGGCCGAGACCCCGACGTAGCCCGCGAGCCGGCTGAAGTCGAGGCCGTCGAGCGTCTCATCAAGCGCACACAGCGCGCCGATCTCGTAGATCGCGCCCAACGGGCCGCCGCCGGCGAGCGCCAAGCCGACGC